>JANOAW010000592.1:0-6002 GCA_031411355.1 Hyphomicrobiaceae bacterium
CGGAATCGATACCAGGGGGCGAGTGCCGTGAACGTTACATAGTCGGCGCGGGATTTGCCGAACAAGGCGAACAGTTCGTCGAACAGAAACGGCGCCGTGATGACGGTTGGGCCGGCGTCGTGTCGAAAGCCGTCGCGCTCGAACACCTGTGCGCGCCCCCCGAGCATGGGCGCGCGGTCGATCAGCGTGACGCGATACCCCTTGGCGCGCAGGCGCAAGGCCGCGGCGATGCCGCCGAAACCCGCGCCGATGACGAGGCCATGGGGTCTTGTTTCGGCCGACGCGTCTGCGGTCCGAGTCACATTTTGCATAGCGCGGGATCCTTGCGTGCTTGTATCGTACGCCAAGCGGGCGCGACCGGATCGACGCACGTCGCCGCACCTCGGGCTCAGCCGACGCCATAGCACCGACCCGTCATGAGAGCCCTGGTGGATGGAAATGTGATTGCATCCTGACGTCGGCCATATCGAACAGCCCGAAGGCTTGAATCACGTGGCCGCGTGCCACCGTCAATCCTCGCGCGCGGCCAGTTCCCTTCAGCACCGCGCCGCGTGCGTCCGGGTCTGGCTCGCGATGTGAGCCGCCAGCCTCGAGATGACAAGCGTGGACGGCGATTGGTCCGAGAACCTGACTGCCCGAGCCGAGAAACGTTCGGCCGGTGAAGCTGCAATTGAGTGCGTATCGGCCGCCATCGCCGATGTCGATCTGGTCGTAGGGTGTGGTTGCCATTGCCAGGAAGCCGCCGGGGCCGAAGACGTTGTCGCGGCCGATCCGCACGTGGCCGCCGGTTGCCTCGATGCGCGTGCCGGCATGCAGCATATTGCCGTCGCCGATCGAGACCGCGCCGCCGTGCGAGCACAACAGCTGCACGTTCGGCTCGATCGTGGTGTCGCGACCGATGACAACATCGCATCCGATCAGTGTCGACATGGGGTCGAGAACCATGATGCCGCGATCGGCGAGGGCCAGCAATTCGGTGACGCCGAGCAGCCGCCGGGCATGTCGCATGGCATCGATCGAGACCAGTATCGCGTTGCTGTGCATTCGACGTTCAATCTCGACAGTGGCGCCCTCTTGGCATATGGCATACCAGCAAATCCACCCACCCGAGGGCGGAGGTCACATGCGAGCGGGGAGCCCAGGGCGCGCCTTCCGTTCCATATCACGCGAATCGGCTGCAATTGCCGGTCAGGATGCGCCAGATCATGTCGAAGATCAGCTTCAGCCTGAACGGCACCGCGGTCACAGCCGAGCCCGACGAAACGATCTGGCAGGCAGCCAAGCGGCACGGCACCGATATTCCGCACCTGTGCTGGCATGATGCGCCTGGCTATCGGTCGGACGGCAATTGTCGCGCCTGCGTGGTCGAAATCGAAGGCGAGCGCGTCCTGGCGGCGTCGTGCCAACGCAAGCCGACGGCCGGCATGAAGGTCCGTACCGAGAGCGAGCGGGCGAAGAAATCGCAAGCGATGGTGTTCGAGTTGCTTGCAGCCGACCAGCCGCCACGCGCCGACGCGCATGATCCGGATGCCAAATTCTGGCAGTGGATCGAGCGCATGGGCGTCGATGTCGGCGCCACCGGCGCTGGTCGGTTGCCCAAGGCCGATAAACCTCGAACCGACGTCACTCACGCCGCCATTTCGGTCAATCTCGACGCCTGCATCAATTGCGGGCTGTGCGTGCGCGCCTGCCGCGATGTGCAGGCCAACGACGTCATCGGCATGGCATACAGAGGTGCGGGTTCCAAGATCGTCTTCGACTTCGACAAGGGTATGGGGGAAAGTACCTGCGTCGCCTGCGGGGAATGCGTGCAGGTGTGTCCGACCGGCGCGCTGATGGAAGCATCCTTGCTTGACGCCAGGTCGCAAAAGAAGATCGTCACGGCCGACACGAGCGTCGATACGCTGTGCCCCTACTGCGGCGTCGGCTGTCAGACGACGGCTTACGTCAAGGACGACAAGATCGTTGCCGTCGACGGTCGCGACGGCCCAGCCAACAATAGTCGGCTGTGCGTCAAAGGCCGCTTCGGCTTTGATTACATCCATCATGCCGATCGGCTGAAAAAGCCGCTGATCCGCCGCGCGGGTGTCGCCAAGCACGCGGACATGCAGATCAAGCGCGGGGAAGAACTGACCTACTTCCGCGAGGCCACGTGGGAAGAGGCGTTGTCGGTCGCCGCCTCCGGTCTCAAGGCGGTGCACGCCGCTCAGGGCGGCAAAGGCATCGCCGGCTTCGGTTCGGCCAAGTGCTCCAACGAGGAAGCATATCTGTTCCAGAAGTTCATTCGTCAGGGCTTTGGCACCAACAACGTCGACCACTGCACGCGGTTGTGTCACGCCTCGTCGGTCGCAGCCCTGATGGAAGGCCTCAACTCGGCCGCGGTCACGGCGCCGTTCACGGCCGCCAAAGACAGCGATTGTATCATCGTCATCGGCGCGAGGCCGGCCGAAAATCATCCCGTCGCTGCGACGTTCCTCAAGAATGCGGCCCGCCGGGGTGCCAAACTCGTGGTCATGGATCCGCGCGGCCAGCATCAGGGCCTTGCGCGTTACGCCTCGCACATTCTGCAGTTCAAACCCGGCCGCGACGTCGCGCTGTTGAATGCGATGATCCACACCATCATCGCCGACGGTCTCGTCGACGTTCAGTATATTCAGGCCATGACCGAGGGTTATGATGAGTTGAAAGTGCGCGTGCAGGACTTTTCGCCTGAGAAAATGGAACCGATCTGCGGCATTCCCGCGGCCACTATCCGCGAGGTCGCACGACTTTATGCGCGTTCGGAGAAATCGATCATTTTCTGGGGTATGGGTATCTCACAGAGCACGCACGGGACCGACAATGCGCGCTGTCTGATGGCACTGGCGCTCATCACCGGCCAGACCGGGCGTCCCGGCACCGGCCTGCATCCACTGCGCGGCCAGAACAACGTGCAAGGTGCCTCCGATGCCGGCATGATTCCGATGGTGTTTCCGGATTACCGCAGCGTCGAAAATCCAGATATTCTCGCCGAATTCGAGAAAGCCTGGGGCGTAACGCTCGACGCCAAGCGCGGCCTCACCGTGGTCGAGATCATGCATGCCATCCACGACGACGTCGTGCGCGGCATGTACATTCTCGGCGAAAACCCGGCCATGTCCGACCCTGACGTGCAACACGCCCGCGAAGCGCTTGCCAAGCTCGAACATCTGGTGGTGCAGGATATCTTCATGACCGAAACGGCGTGGCATGCCGACGTCGTGTTGCCAGCCTCTGCCCATGCAGAGAAGTGGGGTACGTTCACCAACACCAATCGTCAGGTTCAGGTCGGCCGTCCGGTCGTGCCGGCGCCGGGCGATGCGCGACAGGACTGGCTGCTGATTCAGGATCTGGCCCAACGCATCGGACTGCCTTGGTCCTATGGCCATATTTCCGAGGTCTATACTGAGATGGCGTCGGTCATGCCGTCGCTCGCCAACATTTCGTGGGATCGCCTGGTGCGAGAAGACGCCGTGACGTATCCGAGCGATGCACCCGACAAGCCCGGTAACGAAATCATCTTCGCGACCTCGTTCCCGACGGCGACCGGCCGCGCCAAGATCGTGCCGACGGAATTGCGCGCGCCGGCTGAAATGCCGGATGCGGACTATCCACTGGTGCTCACGACCGGGCGCATGCTCGAACATTGGCACACGGGATCGATGACACGCCGTTCAGGCACGCTCGACAGTCTCGAACCTGAAGCCATCGCCGGCTTCCACCCAAACGAACTCGAGCGCCTTGGAGTGCGCACCGGCGAACTCGTGCGCGTCTCCACCCGCCGCGGGACGCTGACACTCAAGGCGCGCGCCGACCGCGACGTCGCCGAGGGGATGGTGTTCATTCCGTTCGCCTTCGCCGAGGCGCCAGCCAACATGCTGACAAATCCGCAACTCGACCCGATGGGTAAGATCCCCGAGTTCAAGTTCGCCGCGGCCCGCGTCGAACGCGTGCTGGCCGAGGCGGCCGAGTAAGCGGGCGGGCTGGCACGTTGCCTGATGGGCCGGTCATTTGTTGGACCATCGGGTGCTGTCATTGCCAGGACGTTCAACGTGTGCTGAAGTCCTGCGTGTGTACAGCGTAAATCGAGGCTCGTGGGGATTTTGCCGCGACGCTCGATGGATCTGAAGAAATACGCGTCATTAATAAGAGGTTTTCATTATGGCAAAAGTAACAATAATGTCCGACGACGGCCATCTTAATTCGGCATCGTCCGTGCTTGAGATTTCGGCGACGAATGCAGAATACAATCAACCTGCCTTGCAAATTCGACAAGCCAGTTCAAGGGGCGGAGCAGCATCTATCCGCATCGACGATCCGAATCCAGACATCGAATTCGTTGAAATCGGCCAAGTGGCGCCGGCGGGAAAATATGAGATTGCTGTCCAGTCGGACAAGCTTCAGATAAATGGAAGAAATAGTCTCGATAAGGGCTTTGAAACGATTATGGTGTTTCAGCGTGAGGCAGCAGGTGGGAACATCGGCATCCGCACCAGAGATCAATTTGGTCACGGAGAAGGGGTGATCTCCATCGCCAATGCCATAGCGGCTCCAACCGGCAGTTCTTCTGCGGGCGGCATATTGTTCGTCCAGGACGGTGCATTGAAATATCGCGGTTCGAACGGAACCGTCACAGTTATCGCACCGGCATAAAGACCCTCGCCGATCAGCCGAACGGCGGTGTTCCCGATCACTCCTGCGCCATTGCCCGCGCGCCGGCCGAGCGGATGGCGGCGATGTTGTCGGCGAGCTTGCCGCCTTTGAACGTTGCCGAGCCTGCGACCAGGATGTCGGCGCCGGCTGACGTGCAGAGTGCCGCGGTTTCGGCTGTGATGCCACCGTCGACCTCAAGGTGGATCGGCCGACCCGCGATCATGGCGGCGATGCGGCGCATTTTTTCGACCTGTCCCGGGATGAAGCTCTGTCCGCCAAAGCCCGGATTGACGGTCATCACCAACACCAGATCGACCTGATCCAGAACGTAGGAGATGACGCTCTCGTGGGTCTGCGGCGTGAGAGCGACACCGGCTTTTTTGCCGAGCCCGCGAATGGTTTGCAGGCTTCGGTGCAGATGTGGTCCAGCTTCGGCGTGGACCGTGATCACATCGGCGCCAGCCTTGGCGAAGGCTTCGAGATAGGCGTCGACGGGTTGGATCATCAGATGCACATCGAAGACTTTGCGGCTGTGTGGGCGGATGGCTCTCACGACGTCGGGACCAAAGGTGATATTCGGTACGAAGTGGCCGTCCATCACGTCGATGTGCATCCAATCGCCGCCGGCTGCGTCGAGCGCGCGCACCTCGGCGCCGAGGTTGGCGAAATCAGCCGCCAGGAGGGACGGGGCGATGAGCAATGGTTTCGTCGGCATGTGCGCGGTCCTGTCGAACACGAGGCTTGGTGCAAAGGGGGCGTGGTGCAGAATGGCGTCTGGCGCGGCCTAGCGCACGGTCGCGTCGGATGCACGCGCTTCGATGATCTGCACGTCGATGCTGTCGGTGGGGCTGGTCAGATCCTGCGTCCGCTGGAACTCAAGCGACAGCTGCCACCCCTGATCTTCCAGCAAACTGAGAAAGGCCAACGTCGTTACGCGGCTCGGCTCGGTCAGGATGGCTGCGCCGCCGGGTGCGAGCGCGGTCGACAGCACGTTGATGACGGCTTGGTGATCGGCGGTATCGTAGACGACGTCGGCGCCGAGGATGAGATCGAAGCGGCGATCGTGCGGCAGGTGCTGCCAATCGATCAGTCGGCGATCGATCAGGTCGGCTGCGCCGTTGGCACGGGCATTGCGCTCGGCCAGGGCGATCGCCAAGGGATCGATATCGATTTGCGTCACGTGTGCCCCGCCCATGGCCGCGACGATGCCGGGCACGCCGACCCCGGCTCCGAGTTCCAGGATGCGCAGGCCGGCCACATCGCGCGCGGCGATCAATTCAGCGAGTGTGACGGCTGATTCCCACAACATCAGGCCGAACGGCACCAGATTG
>JANOAW010000593.1:0-4075 GCA_031411355.1 Hyphomicrobiaceae bacterium
CATCAGGAATATCGGCACATAGACGAAGCACAGCTGAAACAGCGGCGCCTTGTCATCGCGATGGATCAAGCGGCCCGCGAGCCACGTGAAGCGCAAAAACATCGCGCTCATCACTCCGAAACCCAGGGCACCGAGAGCAAGCCAGATTTCGATATATCCATTATGTGAATAATAGGGCCGGAAATGCAGGCGCTGCTCGATCATCTGGACGATGAAATTCGCGTCCGTGAAAAACGCTTCATAACCGTAGCCGAGCCAGAACCGATCACCGATGAAGCCCAGCAGAATTTGCCACAGCGGCAAGCGTGACGACAGCGTGGCGTCTTTGCCGAACGAGGTCAGCACCTGCAGCGCATCCTCGAGCGAGGTTGCGATGACCAGGTAGAGCACGATCGGCGCCGCGAACACGGCCAGCACCGCGGCATTGGCTGCGATAAACCGCACGAACCGTCCCACAGTCAGCAACAATACAATGCTGATCACCACCACCATTTGTGCCGTGAGCGAGCGAGAGCCGGCAAGCAGCACCGCGTTGAGGACCAACCCGACGGCGATGATCCGATTGTCCCGTAGTCCGTCCTGCATCAGCACAATTAAGCAGATCAGAACACCGAGGCCACACATCTGGCCCATGCCGTTCTTGTGGATCCACACCCCGCTCCAGACATTGACATACTCACCCTCGCTCATGCGTCCCATCGATGGAACGAAGACGATCAGAAATAATCCCAGCGCCGCCGCGATCGTCGCCGTGACGCCGAGCAAACGCAGTGTCGAGCGCCCAGCGACCTGGGTCGCCGCGTAATAGCCGAACAACGAACTGCCCATCACCGCGATGGCGCGCTGCGCCGTCTCGCTCGGATTGATCGACCAGAAGAATGACAGCAAGGGCAACGTCGAAAAAACGACCAGTAACGGTGTCGAGATCAATGCTTGTTTCAAATTCGCGACATCTCGCATCAGCGCCATGGCGAAGACGCCGTAGAATATGAAATGCGTCAATCTGTAGGTCGTCGAAATGCCGTCGGTGCCCGGAAACAGCAGCCGAAGCAGATCTGTCCAATACAGCAATGCCGCGGCAAGAAAGATGGCGGTTTCCCAACGCGACAACGTCGTCCGCTGCCCCGGAGAAACAATGGCCTCGCGCAGCCGATCCGAGCCGATGTCGTAACGAGTTGCGGCCATGACCAGCCTAACGTGTGCCAACTATCCCGATGGTGGGCTCGCCGTATGGAGCAAGTCTCATACCGGTGCCGATACCTGTGCGCGACGTGCCCTCTTGATCGCATGGCATGGAACTGGCACCCGCCAACCGAGACAACCAGACGTTCGTCCCGCGACGGCGCGGAGCGTCCTGGAACGAAACGGAGACATGTGTGCGCACGCCGCGCCTTCATCGACGGGCAATCCTGAGACAGGCCATCCTTGCCGGTATCGCCGTAACGATGGCGAGCCGACCGGGGCGGGCCGCTGGGCGCGTGGCATTGGGCGCTGCAGCGAACCACTATATTTTGCCACAGAATGCCGCGTATCGCGCTCTGCTCGCGAGACAGTGCGACGTGATCGTCGCCGAAGGCGCGATGAAGTGGGCGGAGATCAGAGCCGACCGCGAGACTTTCGACTTCAAAGCGGGTGATGCGACCGTCGCCTTCGCCAAATCCCACGCCCTGCGCGTTCGCGGCCACACCCTGGTCTGGTGTGAGGGCAATCCGGCATGGCTCGCCACGCTCGCAACTGCGGTCGATGCGGAACGAGAATTGCGCCGGCACATCGGTCGCGTGGTCGAGCACTACCGAGTAGCGATCGACGACTGGGACGTCGTCAACGAACCAATCGCCGAGACGCCACGCAGCACGACCGACCTGCGCAACGGCATCTGGCTCTCGCGGCTTGGCCCCCGTTACATCGACAAAGCCTTCCATGCAGCAGCCGACGTCGCACCAAACCAACGACGCGTCCTCAACGAATATGCCATCGAAGCCGCGACGCCGCGCGACGCCTTGAAGCGCGCCGCCTTCCGTCGCCTGGTGCTTGATTTAAAAGACCGTGGCGTGCCGATCACCGGCGTCGGCATTCAAGGCCATCTCGACGGTTCGGCCGAGATCGACACGGAGGGCGTATCGGCATTTTGTGCCGAGATGGCACGTGCCGGCCTCGACGTGCTGATCACGGAGCTCGACGTCAACGACATGAAACTACCCGGCGACATCGCCACCCGCGATGCCCTCGTCGCCAAGCGCACGGAGCAATTTCTGTCAGCCGTGTTCGCGGGCTGCCGACCGACCCTACTGTGCACGTGGGGCATCACCGATCGACACACGTGGATGCCAACCTGGTTCAAGCGACCCGACGGTCTCCCCAATCGACCGCTGCCGTTCGACGCGAGCTTCGCCGAGAAACCTATGTGGCGCGTGCTACAGCGCTTCAGCCGTGGAGCCTGACACACGATGCTGATGCGACAGTCCGTCCTGTACATGGTCGCCAATATCGCGGCAGCCGTGTTCGGCTTCACCAGCGTTTTTGTGCTGACCCGCCTCGTGGTGCCGGCCGAATACGGGTTGTTCGTGGTCGCCGTCGGGATCGGCAACGTGTGCGCCACTGGCCTGTTCACGTGGTTGCGCCATGCAGTGCTTCGCTTTCAGTCGGAAGCCGATGCCGATGTCCGATTATCGGCGCTGACCGGTTATGGACTGACCTTGTTCGCCTATCCCGTCGTGTTGCTGGTGCTGCTGGCCGGATTCCGCCTGCCGTTCGAAAAGGCCGCAGCAGCTGTCTTATTTGCGAGTTGTATCGCACTTTTTGAGCTCGGCCAGGAAATCCTGCGCGCCCGCCAACGGGTCCCGGCCTACGTGCTCGGTACGGTGACGCGCAGTGCGCTGTCGTTCGGTTTCTGCCTCGGTGCCGTCCTGCTCGGCGGCGGTGGATTGTCGCTCGTCGTCGCCATGGCGGCCGGATACGCTGTCGCCTCGCTCCTTCAATCGCCACGCATCTGGGCCGCCCCACGCGTCGCACCGACCCGCGCCACGATCCTCCGATTGGCCCGCTACGGCATGCCGATCACTTTGTCGGGTGTGTTCGTCGCCTCGACACTTGTGCTCGACAGGTTTGCGTTGTTCGCACTCGCCGGAACGGACGCTGCAGGCATCTACGGCGCGACCGCCGATTTCGTCCGCCAATGCGCAATCCTACCGGCAATCAGCGCCAGCATGGCCATCGCCCCACTCGCCGTATCCGCCCTCAATCGAGACGATGGGGCCGCGACCTCCCGGCATCTCGCCGACGGGCTCGAGCTTTTGGTCGCCGTCATGTTGCCGGCCGTCGCGGGTTTGGCGATCGCGGCTCCACAGGTGGCCGGCACCATTCTCGGGCCCGAGTATCGTGTCGCCGCGACCAGCCTCATCCCGATCTTCGCCTTCGCCATATTTGCCCACACGCTGTCGCAGCAATATGTGCAACTGAGTTTCGGCCTGGCAAATAAACCGCACCTTTATGTCTGGCACACGGGTGCCAATCTCCTCGTCAATCTGATCCTTATGGTGCCGATGATCTGGTGGTTCGGCCTCAACGGCGCCGCCATGTCTTTGCTGATTTCTGAGACGTTCGGTGTCGCGCTCGGCCTCTATATGTCGCGTCGCGCGTTCGCGCTGCCGATCGTGCCGGCGCGCATCGGCCGCATCCTCGCAGCTGTCGCCATCATGGCCGTCGCGACATCCATCGTACAGGTATTGGTCGATCGCACGGATCTCGTTGGGCTCGGACTGCTGGTCGGCGCGGGCGCCCTCACATATATCGTCGCCGCCATTTGTCTCGACGCCGTCGGCGCGCGCCGGCGCTTCGCGCATCTCATTACCGCACTTTCCAGTCCGCGGCCGACCCGCGGTACGGGAGTCTGAGGCGATGACCAAACCGGTCCACATCGCGATCGCCATCGCGACCTATCGCCGGCCCGCGGGTTTGAGGCGGCTTCTGGACAGCCTCGATCAGTTGACGTTCGACCGCGTCGCGCGACCGCGGCTGACCATTATCGTGGTCGACAACGACGCGAAATCCGACGTGACGGTCGAAGAAGCGCAGC
>JANOAW010000594.1:0-2191 GCA_031411355.1 Hyphomicrobiaceae bacterium
ACGACGCCGCCGAGTTTGTCGGACATGCGCATCAGCAGCTTCATCGGGTTGTCGCCCGTGGCCTTCATCAGCGGCATCAGATTGAACCAGACGCTGCTCTCCTCCCCGAGGCCTTCGGTGTGGGCGCCGACTTTGCCTGTATCCATGGGGCCGGCCTCGGATTTGCCGATGCCGATCGATGGATCGAGCCCATGGAGAGTTGCGGTGCCGAGGTTTCCGACGGTTTGGGTCATAGGCGCGGGATACACCCGTCGGGAACGCGGGTCTAGGCGCACGGCCGTCGCGGACCGCGGATGGTAAACGGGGCCGGCGGAGGGTTCTGGCATAAGTTGCCGCCGTGTGTAGAGTGTAACCCTCACTCATGGGAGGTACACATGGCAGTCTTCGACGGTCGAATGCGCCGGCGCAATTTCGGTCTGTTCATGATCGGATATTTCGTGCTCTCGATCGGACTGGGGGCGATGACCAGCGCCTCGATGATGGCAGATATTTCGAAGGGCAGAGTGCCGGACGTCTCGACCATGAACCAGCCCCGATGGCTGTTCTATATCTTGCCCTGTCTGTTCGTGGCCGCCTTCACGATCGCCATGGTCCGCCGCAGCAACGATCTGAATTGGAGCCCGATCTGGGCTTATGCGATGGGGGCCCTCGGTTTGGCGTCCAGCCTTTACTCGAACTATTATTTCGACGACGTCATGCGCGATGCCGTGCAAGGCAAAATGTCGACGGTTCAGATCGTGACGTCGGTCCTCGTTGTTGTGATGTTGGTCTTCTCGTTGGTGCTGGTGTTCAAACGTGGCACCATCGGCCCAAATCCACACGGTGCCGATCCGAGCGTGTGAGCGTGTTCCGGTCGACGCCAGACAGTGTCTAAGACGGACAGTGTCGACGCCAGACAGACGACCGCGTTGGCATGTCCGGCGCGGTTGACAACCTCATGAGCCCCCATGAATCATGAGCCCCCATGACTGATGTGCCCAACCGCTACGCGACGACGATCGCTGACATCGACGCGGCCAACGCTCACGATCCGCGCTCGCAGATCATCGAGGGACGCTCGCGGCCTGTCGAGTTGATTTATGCGGAGCGCATGACGACGTGCCTCGCTAAGCTCTATCCGACTGCGTCGGAGGCCCTCCGTATCGCGGCCCGTGCGCAACATCTACGCCGCTGGGAGATTGAACGCGCGCGCTATCCGCTCGGCCGTGACGGCTACAATGCGTGGCGGAGCGCTTGCCGCACGCACCACGCGGCCCTGGCAGCCGACATCATGCGGCGTCGAGGCTACGATGACGTCGAGATCGCCCAGGTGGGCAAAATCATCCGCAAGGAGGATCTGAAACGCGATCCTGAAAGCCAGGCACTCGAAAACGTCGCAGCTGTGGTGTTCGTGCAGTATCATCTGGCAGACTTCGCAACGTCGCATGCCCATGACGACGATGCTAAAATTATCGCCATTCTGCGCAAGACGATGCGGAAAATGGACGCTGTCGGCCATGCCGCCGTCGTCGCTTTGACGTTGCCCGCCGAAGCGCGTCGGTTGGTCGGCCTGGCGATCGGGGGCGGATGAAACGCTCAGTCTGGTTGCCCGTGATCCGTTGCCCGTGATCCGAATTGCGCCGTGGCGGCTCTGCGGCTATCACGCTGCGTGAAACGCACCCGGGACACAGACGCCATGGCCGACGCCGCGAAATCATCGCCGAAGACACTTTACGACAAGATCTTCGACGATCACGTCGTGGAACGGGCCGAGGACGGCACGTGCACGCTCTATATCGATCGCCACCTCGTGCACGAGGTCACGTCCCCGCAGGCGTTCGAAGGGTTGCGCTTGGCCAAGCGGTCGGTGCGAGCGCCGGAGAAGACGCTCGCAGTGGTCGACCACAATGTGCCGACGACGGATCGCACCAAAGGCATCGACGACGAAGAAAGCCGCATCCAGGTCGAGACCTTGGCCAAAAATGCCAAGGAATTCGGCATTCTGTATTTCCACGAGCGCGACAAGCGCCAGGGTATCGTGCACGTGATCGGGCCGGAACAGGGATTTACTCTGCCGGGCACCACGATCGTGTGTGGCGACAGTCACACATCGACGCACGGCGCGTTCGGTGCCATTGCCCACGGCATCGGCACGTCGGAGGTCGAACATGTGCTCGCCACACAGACACTGACGCAAAAGAAAGCCAAGAAC
>JANOAW010000595.1:0-2935 GCA_031411355.1 Hyphomicrobiaceae bacterium
TCTTTTCGACCGCCCGAAGCATGCCGGTGATGATGGCTTCGCCCTCGGACGTGGCGAGTGAGCCGGACATGAAGCGGGCGTCATGGGCGGCGCACACGAGCGGACGTGTATCGAGCGTGCCTTCAGCGACGAGGACCGCGCAGGAAATGGTGGTCGAGCTTTTTGCGTCCTTGACGCGATCGGTATAGCGTTTGCTGTCGCGAAACTTCAGCGGGTCGAGCGGGGCATCTTTGGTCGCGATGGTCTTGTAGGTACCGCCGTCGAACAACGCGGCCATGCGTTCAGGCGCGGTCATGCGGCTATGGTGGCCGCAACACGGAAACACGTGCTGATTCTCGACCAGCGCATTCTTGTCGGTCATCTGCCCGCATGCCGGGCACTTGTGCCAGAAATCTTCGGGCGGATCGCGACGCTTGGTCAGCAACCCGCTGATTCTCGGACGGACGACGTTATTGATCCAGTTCACGCCTGATGCTCCCGTGGCAGACGTGGCCGGCGATGACGCTCGAGCCCGCTCCGCGCATGTTCGATCGTGTCACGTGGGGGGTGTCCGCGGCGCTGTCAACGCCGTCACGGTCGCACTCGACCTCGTGGCCGACCATGCGAAAACCCTCCATTCGCGTGTGTGGCAGGCGCAACGCGTCAACGCAAGGCCGTCGACAGGCTCTTTACCAGCTCCAGAACGCCCGCCACGGTCCCTGGCCCGGCCATACCAGACTTATCCAAGCTTTTTTCGATCGTAGTTACCAGCGCCGACCCGACGACAACGCCGTCGGCGCCGGCTGCCATGGCTTTGGCCTGCGCGGGCGTCCTGATGCCGAAACCGACGCACACCGGCAATTTGGTCGATGCTTTGATGCGGGCAACGTGCTGGTGGACGTCCTTTGCCTCAGCGGACGCCGTGCCGGTGATGCCCGCTATGGCGACATAATAGACGAAGCCGGACGTGTTCGCGAGCACGGCCGGTAAGCGGACCTTGTCGGTGGTCGGTGTGGCCAGTCGAATGAAATTCAAGCCGGCGGCAACAGCGGGCGTGCACAGTTCGTCGTCCATTTCGGGCGGTGCGTCGACAATGATCAAGCCGTCGACACCGGCAGCCTTCGCATCCGACAGAAATGCGTCCACCGGGTAGACGTAGATCGGGTTCAAGTAGCCCATGAGCACGATGGGCGTGGTGTCGTCGACCGCGCGGAACTCGCGCACGAGCTGCAGCGTCTTTTTCATCGTCTGCCCGCTCTTCAGAGCCCGCAGACCGGCCGCCTGAATTGCCGGCCCATCGGCCATCGGATCGGAAAAGGGCATACCGAGTTCGATGACGTCGGCGCCGGCATCGGGCAGACCGAACAGGATCTTTTTCGATGTCTCGTAATCGGGATCACCGGCCGTGACGAACGACACGAAGGCTGGACGGTTGGCGGTTTTGAGTTCGGCGAAGCGCCGATCGATGCGCGTGGAAACGGCGGCGGACATTGGCGGATGATCCCGTCAGGAAGCGGTCGGCGTGCCTTGCCGCAGCGGGCGTCGGATGTCCAGCCGCGGCGCGGCTCCCGATCACCGATCGCCGAGGGTCGCGTTGACCAAAGCCAAGGCAACGACGGCTGCGGTATCAGCGCGCATCACGCGCGGGCCGAGCGAGATGGCTGTGACGAAAGGGCGGGCCATCAAGGCCGCACGCTCCTGGTCGGCGAAACCACCTTCGGGGCCAATCAACACCGCGAGCGGCCCGCGGTCCAGGGCCGTCAAAACCGCGATCGGATTATGTTGAGATGCCGCCTCGTCACAAAAGACGATACGGCGAGCGACGTCCCAACTGTCGAGTACCGCCTCCAGTTTCAAGGGTGCTGCGACCTCGGGCAGGCGCAGCACGCCGCATTGCTCGGCCGCTTCAATGACGTTGGCGCGCATCCGGTCCAGATTGACGCGTTCGGCGATGGTCCGATGCGTGATCACGGGAACCAGCCGGCGGACGCCCAACTCGGTGGCTTTTTGCACCATGTAATCGAGGCGGCTGCGCTTGAGTGGGGCGAACAGATAGTCGACGTCGGGGCCGGTCGTCTGCGACCTGATCGCGGCGACAATCTGCATCTCGAGCCCGCGTTTACCCTCATGCCGGGCGACGGCACGCCATTCACCCTCCCGCCCGTTGAAGACCAAGACCGAAGCACCGTCGGCGATGCGCAAGACGTTGCGCAGATAATGCGCCTGATCGGTCGAACAGGCTATGGCCGCGCCGGCGCGGAGGGGCGCATCGAGATACAAGCGTTGTGATGTCGGGTCATGCACGGCCATGCGCTGGTCTTATCCGAGCCGCGCGGCCGGCGCCACGGTGGGATCACCCAAGCCTATGTGGCTCAGCGGCAACCCTTGGAACCATTCCACTCAAGTCGGCCTAGAGGATTGCGAATTCTGGGGTTAAATCCGGTGTTGAGACTTGTTCACCGAGCAAAATCAGAGATAGGCCGAGATACCTTTTTCCGCGTCACACTGCTCGTCTTGCGCACATCTTTCGAGGGGACTTCACATGTCACGTATGATCTTCCGTTTTGCTCCGGTCGTCGCGGCTCTGGCTCTCGCCGCCTGCGCCGATACGATGCCGAACCTGTTCGAGACCGCATCGGTGGCGCCCGTCGCCGAGCAGACAGCGGTAGCAACGCCGCGCGTATCTCGCATCGATCCTGCCTGCGTCGCACTGTCGGGCCAGATCGAATCGCTGCGTAAAGAAGGCACGATCGAGCGCCTGGAAAAAGTTGCAGCCGGTAAAGGCGACAATGTGCAGGTCAAACGCACGGCTTTGGCGAAACAAGCCGAACTGAACAAGGCCAACGCAGACTTTCAAGCTAAATGCGGCCCGCGCATTCCGCAGCAAGCGAGCGCACCCGCCGTATCGACCGCAGTCGCTGCCGCCGCATCGGGCGTGACGGCCGTGCCGTCAAGC
>JANOAW010000596.1:0-1830 GCA_031411355.1 Hyphomicrobiaceae bacterium
CACACGGTTCATGACGTCGACGATGTGCTGTGGGCCATACATCCAGCCCAAGCGCACCGCCGCGAGGCCGTGGATTTTGGAGAAGGTGCGAAACATCACGACGTTGTCGCTGGAGCCGGCGAGTTCGATGCCGGCTTCGAAATCGTTGCGGCGAACATATTCTGCATAGGCGGCGTCGAGCACCAGAATAGCCGTTTTGGGCAATCCGGCGTGCAGGCGGCGCACCTCGCTGATCGGAATATAACTGCCGGTCGGGTTGTTCGGATTGGCGAGGAAAACCAGCTTGGTCTTGGCTGTCACTTTCGACAGCATGGCATCGACATCGGTCTTATAGCCGCTCTCCGGCGCGGTCACGGGCACGCCGCCGTTGGCCAGCGTTGCGATCTTGTACATCAGAAATCCGTACTGCGAGTACAGCGTTTCGTCGCCCGTGCCGACATAAGCGTGGGTCAGCAAGCCGATCAACTCGTCGGAGCCAGAACCACAGACGATGCGATTGGGGTCGAGACCATAAACGCGGGCAATCGCGTCCCGCAGCTTGATCGCGCCGCCGTCGGGATAGCGCTCGAGTTCATCACCGGCGGCCTTGAACGCCGCGATCGCTTTCGGGCTCGCACCCAGGGGATTTTCATTAGACGACAGCTTGATCGGCTTGATCCCACCCGGGATTTTGCTCTCGCCGGGGACGTACGGGTCGATCGAGGCGATGCCGGGTTGCGGCACGGGGCGGATGGCGGTCATGATCGGGCTCGCTGAACGGGCGTGGCGCCTCCATACCGAAGCCGGCGCCGAAGGCAAGTCACGCCCACCAGCGATTGATTCCACGCCTTGCCACGCGCGAACAGAACGCCGAGGAAACGCTCGCATCCCGGGTGCCGTCCACAAGCCCACCACTGGCCAGTATCACCGCTTTGCCCGCGGCACGACGACGGAGACGGTGGCGTTGAGCGATCCAGATGCGCTCCGCGTCGGTTTCAAGGTCACGCTGGCGAGGGCGGCGCCGAGGCTGCGGGCAATGCCGTCCCTGGCGACATCGGCATCGTCGACAAAATAAAATTGCGTGGTCAGCGTCGCGCCGCCGGGCGGCGTAACCTTGGCGTGAATGTGTCTTGGACGCCCCGTGTAGGGCGCCGGCATGATGGTGCGAAATTCGAACGCCCCGTCGTCGCGGCTTTTCATTTCGCCGTAGAATTGAAAGGCCATGTCGCGTTGCTTCGTGCGTCGGTCGCCCGGATGCATGTAGATGCCCTGCGCATCCGTCTGCCAGATTTCGATCCGTGCGCCGACGATCGGCGCGCCGGCGGGATCGACGACCTTGCCAGCCAGCACAAGCACGTCGCCGGTCGCAACGGCGCCAGTGCCGATGCGGGTCAGATCCGCATCCGTTTCGGCGGGCTTCTGGCGCGGATAATACGGCCCTTCCGTTTGGGCTGGCGTAAGATCGAGCGCCGCGACTGAGCCCGCCGACGCGACGAGCAACAAAGAAGCGGCAAGACAGTGACGCATACCACATTCTCCTGCAGCAATCGAAAAGCGACCGTAACCAAATCAACTGGTGCCCATGGCAACCGGCCAAAAACATGACCAAAGGTCAATCATCCGCGCCTTTGCGGCGATGTTTGCGATCTTCGTCGTCGACGTGACCGAGATCTGCGTCGAACTCGATACGGTCCTCGCCCGCGAGCGCGACGAACCGTTTGCCCCGTGCCCGTCCAATCAGCGTCAACCCGGCTTTGCGCGCGAGATCGACACCCCAGGCCGTGAAGCCTGATCTCGAGACCAGAATGGGAATCCCCATTTTGACGGTTTTGATGACCATCTCGGAGGTCA
>JANOAW010000597.1:0-1524 GCA_031411355.1 Hyphomicrobiaceae bacterium
CGCGGCATGCACGAACATGTGCACGGGCGAGGAACCGAGCGCGGCCAGCACGCCTTTATAAGAGCCGGGCTTGGCTAGATCCGCATTTATCATGCGCGCCTGTCCTCCGGCGTCGAGAATATCGCGCATCGTCTCCGCATTGCGGGTTTCGTCGATGTCACACAGTACGACCTGCGCTCCCTCGCGTGCGAGCGCCGACGCGATGCCCCGCCCGATACTTGAGGCCGACCCGGTGACGAGCGCGGCTTCGTCTTTGAACAATCCTGACGTGGTCGGCGCGGCCATGGAACGGACCTCGGAAAATGCGCGTCAACTTGCGACGCAATCAGCCTCAGTCGTACCGCTTATCGGTCCATCCGAACACCGTCTGCGCCTCGATTTCAGCAATATCCGCTGGACGTGCGAACGGCTCCGGCGTCGGCTCACTGGCATGACGAGGGCGACCGATACGAGCAAAAAACGCGTCGAGCCCACCCGGCGACATGATCCACAAAAACGTCAGTGGCTCCGCGTGCGGATTGAGAAAATGGTGTTTGCGGTGTTCACCGATGAACACCGTCGAGCCACGCTGTATCGGATGCTCGACGCCATCGAGCTGCGCAATCCCGCGGCCATCGAGAACATGAATGATTTCAACATTATCGGCGTGTGTGTGCTCGCGGATAAAGCAACCCGCAGCGACGGTCTGCGTGCCGATCGACATGCCCGACGACCCGCTTTCACTGTGAGATAAGATATTCCGCACATGCCCATTTGCCGGCACGGGCTGCCAAAACATCGCCCCATCCGTCGGGCCGACAACAAATGCGCTGGTTTCATCGGTCACGATCGCATCTCCATTGATGCAATCGATTTTACCTGCGTGATGAGCAGGTGAACAGCAATAAATCACGCTGCAATCAAACCATTGGCTGCTCGGCAGCCGCGTCGACGGATGAACTCTTTTGCGACATGAGAAGATAAACCAGCACGATCGCCCCAAGGAGCAAAGGAATATTACGCACGATGATCTTTAGAATTCCCGGCAGAGCCGCCGGTCCGACACTGCCGAGTACGGTCAATAACAGCTCCGGTGTTACACCTGCCGTTGCGCTGCTGGCACTACCGCTGGCAGATTGTGCCTGAGGCGCCGGCTCTTCTACTGGCGCAGGTTGCGGTGGAAAAATCGCAACGAATGCCGCTCCCAACAATCCAAGACCGGCAAAACTGCACGCAAGTATCGTGTAGGCAGAAACGTTCCCATAGATTTCCGACAATTTCACGACTGCCGCAGCAATCGCAAACGCGCCGGCGAGCATAAACGGCAAAGTGACCGCCATGCGGGTCACGAACTTGGTCACGAGCACGTCGACAGAGTGCTGGGCCCGGTTGAAGATCCCTTCGAACATGGCGGTCTCTCAGAAGTTGATGGAATTAAGGCTTTAGGATTTCCAGATGGCACCAAGAACGAAACCGAGAGCGGCAGCCACGGCCAATGTGGCCATCGGCTGGTCTTTGATCGAGGTGTCAACGGCAGTCTTCATG
>JANOAW010000598.1:0-8022 GCA_031411355.1 Hyphomicrobiaceae bacterium
GTGCTCGTGATGGTAGCCGAAGTGAAAGCACGTCAAGAGTGACAGCCATGGCGGCAGATCATTCGAACGCGTCCGATGACGGTCGTCCCCCAGATCAGGCCCCGGACGATGCGGCAGGTAGGTTCCGAAAACGAACAGCTGCACCGACGACGCAATCGCAGGCACGGCCCAAAACACCAACAGGTTCGACATCGGCGCACCGAGCACGAGCACGTAAACGCCGATCAAAACGTTCAACACCAGAAATTCGGTCAGGCCGAAATAGTGACGCATGAACGACAGATACCAAGCCACGACACCATGCGGCGGTCGCTCGTCGAAATCCGGATCGTCGGCGGTACCCGAGAAGCGGTGGTGCTTGTGATGTTCGACCGCCAGCGGCCGAAATCGAAATCCAGCATACAGCGCAAGACACAGTTGGCCGACATAAAAATTCAGCTGCGGCCGGTACGGCGCCAGCGAGCCGTGCATGGCATCGTGCGCAACGATGAACAGCCCGACCGACAGCCACGCCGATCCGAGCATGATCGCAAGCGTCGCCCACACCGGCATGGTCGAGAGATCGACCAGAAACACACCGACCACGTGCAACGTCAGCCAGCCAAGCACGACAGCCACAGCCAGCGTAAGACCGATCGTTGTCTGACGAGCAATCGGCACCGGAACGAGCCGATGTGGTCGCATCTCGTTGATTACAGTCACTCCAAGCCTCATAAACTTTTACATCACACCACGAAACAGTCCCACTTGGCCTGCCTTCGCTTACGATGTTTGTCTACGCTTCCGATCTTGGTCATGTGGTGGTGATAATGGCAGATGCCACTGCGCCATCGCGACCGGCCTGCTGTTTTTCCGCGACGATCCACTCGAACCGTCATCGATCCCATGCCACGACAGCGTAAAACGGTCACGGCCACCGCGCCAAAAGTCGTCAATCTCGCCTTGCAAGGCGGTGGGGCACACGGCGCCTACACCTGGGGTGTCCTCGACACATTGCTGGCCGAGCAACGGATCGAAATCGAGGCGATATCGGGCACGTCGGCCGGCGCGATGAATGCTGTCGTCGTCGCCGAAGGCTTGGTCGAGGGTGGGCGAGAGAGAGCACGCAGCCAGCTCGAGGATTTCTGGCGCGCGGTCAGCGATGATGCCTTGGCCAGCCCGATCCGACGCACTGCCTGGGATGCCTATTTTTCCAACTGGAGCCTCGACAACAACCCGATGCTGGCATTCGTCGACGCCATGTCCCACGCACTCTCGCCGTACGTATTGAACCCTTTGAACCTCAATCCCTTGCGCGACGTTCTGGCAGCCCAGATCGATTTCGCGAGGGTGCGCTCGTGTCGGTCGATCCGTCTCTTCGTATCAGCGACGAACGTGACGACGGGCGAAGGACGCGTGTTCACCAACGGCGAGATCACGATCGATGCTGTGCTTGCGTCGGCCTGCTTGCCGCATGTCTTTCAAGCCGTGGAAATCGACGGCGTACCTTACTGGGACGGTGGCTTCGCCGGCAACCCGCCGTTGTCGCCATTCCTATACGCGTGCAAGAGTTCCGATGTGATCCTGGTCCAGATCAATCCGTCACAACGCCTGGGAACCCCGCGAACTGCGCGCGAGATCATGAATCGCATGAACGAAATCACCTTCAACGGCGCGCTTCTGAAAGATATGGAACATCTCGAGTTCGTCAACGCCGCCTTACGCAAGGGCGACTTGAAAGGACGCGACTACCGAGAAATTCACCTCCATCGCGTCGACGGCAGCAAAGATTTTGCAGCTCTGTCGGCGTCGAGCAAACTCAACGCCGAATGGGATTTTCTCACTTACTTGCGCGACCTCGGCCGTGCCGACGCCAGCGCATGGCTCGAGCGCAATTATGACTCGCTCGGCACGCGCAGCACAATGCTTTCAGCCGAACTCAAGGTATCCGCCCCGTGATCGGCCCAAACGCGTGATCGGCCCAAATCGGTGACTGTCAGCGGTTCATGTTCATACTTGCTGACCCGCCACCACCCGAGAGCGATGCGTTCAGGGTATTACCGCTGAGCGTGATGCGAATGGAGCCGGTGATATTATACTCGCTGTTGTGAAACTCGCCGATATAGCGGGTCGGCGAAACACGGGTGAGTTCGGCGGTCTGCGTGACCTTTGCTGTCGCATTGGCACACGACGCACTCATCGACGCGCCATTGCCCGAGGGCGAAAACGTAGCGCGGCATCGCACTTTTTCAACGTCGCCTGATTTCAACGTCACCGTCCCACCACCGCTCCACGTACCAGCGAGTGTCGGCTGCTGCTGGGCTGATGGCGCCGTCGCGATGCCGGCCACCAAACCGACGAGGGCCACTCCAGCAATGGAGGATCGGCACAAAAGCATTCGAGAAGACATCGTTACTCTCCTTATGCCCCGTCCCAACAAGTATGTTTCAACCTCCGCGAAATTCAAGAGGCAAAAGCCGCAATAGGCAGCAATCAGCGTACTTTTGTGGCCGACCAGCCATACTGTGTGATCATTTGGCGACGCCGGGCCATCATGTACCCCAGCACGCCGAGTACGCCGAGAATGGCTAAATCCACGAGGTAGTTGCGCAAAGACGGCAAGCGCTCCTGAAAAAGGGCGAACTGAATGAACCTGACCACCAGCCCCAGGCATGCCACGTAGGCGATCACCTGCCAGAATGGTCGCCACGTCTCGGCTATGGCTTTGCCTGTCACGAATGCGGCCGCGCCGCCGAGCACCACCGTGCAGAGCAGGAAAACCCAGGGACTGGCGTCGTAGAAAGTGTTGAACATGGTGGGCTCGCGTGTCGGATCGATGGGACGGACGGCACGTTCAATGACGCCCGCCCTCCAGATAGGCAGAACGGATTTCCGGCCGCGCGAGCAATTCCCGGCCGGTGCCGCTCATCGTGATATTGCCGTTCACCATGACATAACCGCGGTGCGCCAACTTCAGGGCGTGAAACGCGTTCTGCTCGACCAGGAAGATTGTCATCTTGTCTTTGATATTCAGCTCTTTGATGACAGCGAAGATCTGTTTGACGATTAACGGGGCGAGACCAAGGGACGGCTCGTCGAGCATCAGAAGCCGCGGCCGGCTCATGAGCGCACGTGCGATGGCAAGCATCTGCTGTTCACCACCAGACAGCGTTCCCCCGCGCTGGTCGAGCCGCTCCCTCAGCCGCGGGAACAATGTCGTCACGCGTTCGAGATCCGACTTGAAATGCACGCCCCCGATCACCTCGGCGCCCATCTGCAGGTTTTCGAACACTGTCATGCGCGCGAAGATGCGTCGACCTTCGGGGGATTGCGAGATGCGCAACTTGGCGATGTCGTGGGTTTCAAGCCGTGTGATGTCTTGTCCGTCATAAACGACACGCCCTTCCTTGGCGCGCGGCTTGCCGAACACGGTCATCATCAGTGTGGATTTGCCGGCACCGTTGGAGCCGATGAGCGTCACGATCTCGCCGTCGTTGACCACCAGATCAACGCCTTTCAACGCCACGATGCTGCCGTATGCCGACACCAGTTTTTCGATTTGCAGGAGGGGATGAGACATCTGCTTCAGGAGCCCGACGGGTAAACTGTTAACCAGGGCGACGACCGACGAGGATCATGCTCTTCCAAAGATAGGGAAGTCGCCCGGCACCGATAAAGCGCTCGACGCGGAAACCTGCGTCTTCGAGAAGTGTTGTGAGCGTCGACTTGCTGAAAAACTTGATATGGCCGCCATGCTTTCCCGGATGGTGATGGCGGTCCCAACCGTTGGCTAAAGAGAGCGCCATGTTCTTGGCATAGCCATGATACGGGGTGGAAATGACGAAAATACCTCCCGGCCGCAACGCTGTGAGCGCAAATTTTGCCAACTCGTGCGGTGCATAAAGGTGCTCGACGACCTCCGTGCTGACGACGGCGTCGAATGGCTCGCCATCGAAGAACAACGACCTCGGATCGTCTGAGAAAAAAAACTGCCTGAAATCTAACGTCGGGTGGTCGGCTTTCGCAATGGCGATACCGTCGGCATCCGCGTCTATTCCAATCACCCGTCGCCCTTGCGTTGCGATTTTTACCGTCAGGTGCCCATTCCCACACCCCGCGTCCAACACGCGACTCCCAGCCTTCGTGGGTAGGCTCGCAAGAATGGGCGCATCGATATAGGAGGCAGAGTAGCTGACTTGCTGCGCCACCCAGCCGAAACTCGGTACTTCCCGATTGGACATCGTCACAACTTCCAAAATTTTGATTTTGAACTTCGGCTCAGGCGATCGGAGTGAGTTTCATCCCCACCTCCGCCTCGACCGTCTCGACTTCGTCATCTTCCACCCCGAGATAGGCGGCGATCACCTTCGGATCGTTTTTCACCATGTCGGGCGGCCCGTCACTGATCTTGGTGCCATATTCGAGCACCACAACGTGGTCCGATATTTCCATGACCACGCTCATGTCGTGCTCGATCAGCAGGATCGAAGTTTTGTGATCGGCCTTGATACGACGCAACAAGGCGTTGAGGTCGGCGCTTTCACGCGGATTGAGACCCGCGGCGGGTTCATCGAGGCACAACATGACCGGGCCGGTGCACATGGCGCGCGCGATCTCGAGCCGACGTTGCGCTCCATACGGCAATTCGCCGGCCGGGTCGTCGGCGCGCGCGGTCAGCCCGGTTAGCTCCAGCCAATATTCAGCTTTCGCCACAGCCGCTGCCTCGGCCTCATGATAGCTTTTGAAACCGAACAGACCTTTCAGCGTCCAGCCCGATGCATCCATCAACACGTTGTGCTGGGCGACGATCAAATTCTCGAGCACCGTCATGCCGGAAAACAGTCGGATGTTCTGGAAGGTTCGCGCGACCTTGGCTTCAGCCGCAATTTCGAAATCTGGCATGCGCTCGAGCAGGAACACGCGCCCGCCGGCAGCCCGGCTCCAGCGATGCCCGGTCGCCGTGACGGCGTCGATACCGGCAGCCGTCGCCCCATCGGTGAGCAGCGCCATCCGCCCCGTTGTCGGCTTGTAGAAGCCGGTGATGCAATTGAACACCGTCGTCTTCCCAGCGCCGTTCGGGCCGATGATGGCGGTAATCTCGCCTTGGTTGGCAACGAATGACAGATCGTTCACGGCGATGAGGCCGCCGAACTGCATGGTCATGTGCTCGACGATGAGCTGCGGCGTTGCGGTTGCGGCCATTTTTTGAAGAGTTTTCAGTTTTGAGGTTTCAGGTTTCAAGAAGAAATTCAGTCGCGTGCTCGTTCGGCTGGCGGATCGCGCAAGCGGTATGTCAGTCGGTCGCCTCCAATTCGTGGCCTGCAAACCGCAAATTGTAACCTTGCCCGCCTCACCCGTGCCCCTCTTTGACGAGCGTGCCAGAAATCGCGCGCGTCTCCTTCAGTGCGATGGTCGGCTCACGCGTCGAGATCAGTCCCCGCGGTCGCCAGATCATCAACACCACCATGGCGAGACCAAAAATCAGCATACGATATTGAGTCGGATCGAAGTCTTTGCCGAACAGGGCCTTCAAGAAATCGAGCTCGCGCAGAATCTCTGTCCCGCCGATCATAACGATGGCGGCGATGGCGACCCCGATCTGGCTGCCCATGCCGCCAAGGACCACGATGGCGATGATCACGGCACTCTCGACGAAGGTGAAGCTTTCCGGCGAAATGAAGCCTTGGCGGGCGGCGAAAAACGACCCAGCGAAGCCGCCGAACATGGCCCCGATCGCAAATGCCGTCAGCTTTGTGTTGGTCGTGTTGATACCGAGCGAACGACAAGCGATTTCGTCTTCGCGCAAGGCCTCCCACGCGCGCCCGACCGGAAGCCGTCGCAAGCGAAGCGTCACCCAGTTGGTCAGCATGGCGAGACCGAGGATGACGTAGAACAGAAATATCGTCCGATAGAGCGGCTTGTGTTCGATGCCGAAGAAGGCAGCGAAACCATTGTCGTTGGCGGTAAACGGCAGGCCGAAGAAACTCGGTCGCGGAATACCGGATATGCCGGCGTAGCCTTGCGTGACATCGACCCAGTTGATCAGCACGAGGCGAATGATTTCCCCGAACGCGAGCGTGACGATGGCCAGATAGTCGCCGCGCAGGCGCAGAACGGGAAACCCGAGCAAGACGCCCCAGAATGCCGCCATCAAGCCGGCGACGGGCAGGCAGATCCAGAACGCCCACGGCCCAAGTGCTGGATATTGCGGAATGACCACGGTCGCAAACAACGCGTAGGCATAAGCGCCGACCGCATAAAAAGCGACGTAGCCGAGATCGAGCAGCCCGGCGAGGCCGACCACGATGTTGAGGCCCCAACCGAGCATGATGTAGATCATGATCTGGATGCCGAAATTGTCGATCCATTTGATCGACCCGGCCTGGCCGACGAGCGCCAACGCCAGAAACGGATAGAGAGCGAGAAAGATCGCGCCGCCAACCGCAATCCAGCGCGTCACGCCGGGGTCGGTGATCATGGCCGTCACACGGCCTCTCTGGGATGCGCCGGCGGGCACCATGCGGCCGAGAAGGAAGGCTGCGGCGATGACGGCGCAGCCGGCGGCAGCGAACAGAACCGCCTGTCCGATCGCCATCGACGGGCCGCCGATCGTGCCAAACGAGAACATGCGGAACAGCACGCCGACGACGAGCACCAGCCCGAGCGCCAACAACCGCCCCCCGGTCGACAGATGCCGAACCAGCGAGACGGCGAAACCGGCCATGACGATGTAACTGACCACGCCCCATTTGGTATCGAGCACGAGGCGATTGGACATATCCTGTTCGGTCCGCAGCGCCACGATCGGAATGCACAGGACGAAGGCGAGCAGGGCCGCCTTGCCCGCATCGACCATGATCTGCGCCAAACCTTGCGACGTCTCGTGGGCGCCCGCGGCTTCGAGACCGCCTTTTGCCGTTGCCATGGTTTCAGACCTTCTCGACTTCGGGTTTGCCGAGGATGCCCGACGGCAGGAAGATGAGCGTCACAGCGAGGATGGAAAAGGCGGCGACATCTTTGTAGTCGATGGAAAAATAAGCCGACCAGAGTGACTCGATGAGGCCGATGATCAAGCCGCCGAGGACGGCGCCGGGCAACGATCCGATGCCACCGAGAACGGCCGCGGTGAAAGCTTTCACGCCGGGAACGAAACCGTCGGCAAAATTGATCACGCCATATTGCAGAATGTACATCACGCCGGCGACCGCCGCGAGTGCCGCCCCGATGATGAAGGTGATCGAGATCGTTCGGTCGACGTCGATGCCGAGCAAGGACGCCATCTTGCTGTCCTGTTCGCACGCCCGTTGCGCCCGCCCGAGCGACGTTTTCTGGACGACATACCAGAACACGGCCAGCAGCAACGCCGTCACGATCATGATGACGAGCTGCTTATACGAGAGGTTGACGCCGAATGCGTTCGGCTGCGCGGCCTCGATCCAACACGGCTTGGCTGCGGTCGAGTTGCCTGAAATGCAAATACCGCCCTCGATCATCGGTGCCACCGCCTTGTTGCGCGGACCCTGCACGACTTGCACGAAGTTGAGGATGAAGATCGACACGCCGATCGCTGAAATCAGCGGCGCCAAGCGAAACGAGCCGCGCAGCGGTCGATACGCGACCTTCTCGATCGCCCAGTTCCAAACCGACGTCATGAACATGGACGCGACCAGCATCGCGACGATCGCGAGCACGACACCCAACGCGCCGGCTGGTAGAAACGCCGATATCAACAACAACACGATCACACCGACGAATGTGGAGATCATGAACACGTCGCCGTGGGCGAAGTTGACCATGCCGATGATGCCGAACACCATCGTATAGCCGATGGCGATGAGACCGTAGATGGATCCGAGAGTAAGCCCGTTGATCAACTGCTGGACGAAATACTCCATCGGCGGCAGGCCCTCCCCCTAAGCACAAGCGTCGGTTCTCAGTTGACCGATCTATGCGGTGAGAGAATAGCAGGTCCTCGAATAGAGGGAAGCCTTGGTTTTGCCGAAGTTGAGGCGGCCAGGCGCTGGGCGCCTGATTGCGTCAGCC
>JANOAW010000599.1:0-5488 GCA_031411355.1 Hyphomicrobiaceae bacterium
CTTCGACCTCGGGCTTGACGCCGTAGGTCATCATTTCGGCCGCCAGCCAGTCGACGAGGTCGGGGCTGTTTTCATACACGCGCGTCGGAAAATTGCACGATCCCGTCGACAGCGAGGCCATGTCGGGGCGCAGCGAGAGCATGCCACCGCGTTCCCTACCGGCACCGGATCGGCCACCCGTCGACAGCTGCACGATCATACCGGGACAATGCTTGCGCACGCCCTCGAGCAGCTGGCCGAAGCGCTCCGGGCTCGAGGTCGGCGTCCCGTCGTCGTTGCGGACGTGGCAATGGGCCAGGGTCGCGCCTGCCTCGAACGCCGCGTGCGTCGATTCGATCTGCTCGGCGACGCTGATCGGAACCGCGGGGTTGTCCCGCTTCGTCGGCAACGACCCGGTGATGGCGACGGTGATGATGCACGGGAGGGTCATGGCGGGCCAACTCAGTTGAAGGCTGGTCAGGTGAGGGCTGGTTTCAGCGTCGTCGACATCACGGACCGGTCGCGCTGCGCCAAAGCACGTGCGAACGTCCGCTTCATGCGTCCGATGTCGGGTTCGAGCCCGGTGAAGTGCCGAAACGCATCCGCCGCTTGATGGGTGCACATACCGCCACCCGTGAGAACGTGACAACCCATGGACCGCGCGGTGATGATCAATTCGGTTTCGATCGGGCTGTAGATGATGTCGGCAACCAGATGATGAGGCCGCAAGGCTGCGGGCGGAACCGGCATGCCGCTCTTGCCGATCATGCCGATCGGCGTCGCGTTGACGATCGCCGCGGCCTGGCTGACCGCGGCTGCGAGATCGTCGACGAAACTGCACCGAGCCGAACCGAAATGCGTCATCAGGTCGGCGACGGTCGCCGCCGCACGCGCCGCGTCGACGTCGTAGACACCGATGTGCGCCGCGCCAAGATCCATGATCGCGAAGGCGACGGCGCGGCCGGCCCCGCCTGCACCGACCAACACGACGTTACGTCCGCGGAGACTATCGACGCCGAACTCCTCTTCTACGCTGCGCCGAAAGCCGCTGCGATCGGTGTTGTACCCGGTCGTGCGTCCGCTCGATTCGATCTTGACGGTGTTGACGGCGCCGATTTCACGCGCCTCGGACGAGATTTCGTCGAGCAGCGGAATGACGGCCTGTTTGATCGGGAAGGTGATATTGACACCGACGAACCCGACGAGCCTCAGCGCCGGCAGCAGCTGATCGAGGCGGCGGCCCGGCATTCGATCCAGGTCCATCAAGTGATAGTGGCCACGCATGCCGTGTGCGGCGAACGCGTCTTCGTGCAACGCCGGCGACAGCGATTGCATGATGTTCGAGCCAATCAATCCGACCAGTGTGGGCGCATGGCTCATCGCCCACCTCCGGCGGCCGCCAGGGGCTGCAATCCTCCGCCGAGGAAAAGTTGCGCGATACGCGGGTCGGCGAGAATGGACGCCGCCGTGTCCTCGATACGCGCCTGACCTTGTTCGAGCACCAGTCCGTAGTCGGACATCTGCAATGCCATCTTGGCGTTCTGCTCGATCAACAGGATGGTGACGCCCTTGTCACGCAGATCCTTGAGGATACCGAACACCTCCTGAACCATCAGCGGCGACAAGCCGATCGAGGGCTCGTCGACGAGCATCAACTGCGGATCGAGCAGCAGACCGCGTGCGACTTCGAGCAATTTCTGTTGGCCGCCCGAGAGGGTCGACGCCTGCGCGTTGGCCTTCTCGCGCAGCATGGGAAAGCGCGCCATCATCGCCTCGATCCTGCCGCCGAGGCCGGACTGGTCCGAGAGCGCGACGCCTCCAAGCTCGAGGTTATGGCGGACACTGAGTTCGGGAAATATGTTGCGGCCCTGCGGAACGTAGGCGACGCCCGCGTCGAGCATCTGGCGCGGTGTCCAGTTGGTGACGTCGCGGCCGTCGAGATGGATCTTGCCCGTACGCACGCCGAGCAGGCCGAACACGGTCTTGAACATGGTGGATTTGCCGGCACCGTTCGGGCCGATCACGGTCGTGATCTTGCCCCGCCGAATGGCGGCCGTAGTGCCGTTCAGGATCGTCATCTTGCCGTAGCCCGAGACGACGTCGGTCAGGGTCAGGAGTGCGTCGGGTGCTATGGTGGCCATAGGAGTTTTCAGTTTGCCGCGGTCAGTGAACAAGTCGTGGACCCACCGACGCGTGCAGCCTGCCTTCTGTTTGAAAACTGACACCTGATCACCGACAACCCGGCTTCAATGCCCAAGGTACGCTTCGATCACTTTGGGGTCGCGGCGCACCTCGTCGGGTGACCCCTCGGCGATGATCTGACCCTCGGCGAGCACCAGGATGCGGGTGCACAGCGACATTACAAATTCCATGTTGTGCTCGATGACGACAAAGGTCGCGCCGGTCTCCTTGTTGATCGCCTGCAGGCGCTCTTTCAGGTTGCCGAGCATGGTCAAGTTGACGCCGCCGGCGGGTTCGTCGAGCAGCACCAGCTTCGGCCCGGCCATGAACGCCATCGCGCAATCGAGCAATTTCTGCTGGCCGTACGAAAGCCCGCCTGCCTTCTCGTCGGCGAGGTGGCCGAGACGGAAGAAGTCGATCATGCGTGACGCATTGCCCGACAGCCCCGCATCGCGCGCACCGAACAGGCGGGACAGGCGCGAACCCTCATGCTCCTGGCCGGCAAGGATAAGATTTTCGCGCACGGTCAACTCGGGAAAGACCTGCAGCAGCTGGAACGTTCGACCGATCCCGAGGCGGTTCAACTGTGACGGCCGCAGCCCCGCGACGCTCTTGCCCCCGACCCGCACGTCGCCGCGCGTCGGCGTCAATTGACCGAGAATGCAGTTGAACAAGGTCGATTTGCCGGAGCCGTTGGGGCCGATCAGTCCGAGGATCTCGCCCTCCCGAACGTCGAAGGTGACACCACGCACGGCATGTACGCCCCCGAATGATTTAGCGACGTCGCGTACTTCGAGGACGGGTGGACCAAGGGTCGGTGCGACGGGGAAGGTCATGGCTTGGCTCCCGCTTTGGTCGTGGCGGTCGACCCAGACATTGGGCCTAACGTTGGGCCTTTGTCGTCAGCGTGCGGACGGCGCGTCGGCGTGACGAGCTTCTTGAACAGACCGACGAGACCGGTCGGGCAGAACGCCATCATCAAAATCACGATCAGCGCATAAACAAGCAGATAACTGAACAGATGCTGCAGGAACGGGCTCGATATCTTGCTGCTCGCGACTTCCAGCCATTCGGGCAACAGGATCGCGACGCCTGCGCCGATGAAGGGGCCGACGAGCGTACCGGAGCCACCCACCACGACCATCAGCATGAACAGCAGCGACGGCGCGAGCGCGAATGGAGAGGGATCGATGAAGCCGATCAAGGGTGCATAGAGGGCGCCAGCCATGCCGCCATAGGACGAGCCGATCGCGAAGGCGAGCAGCTTGTATCCGCGCACGTCGACGCCGAGACTTTCGGCGCGGATGGCGTTTTCACGCAGGGCCGTGAAGGCGCGTCCCCAGGGACTGCGGATCAGCCACCACATGACCATCGTGAGCAGGGCCGTGACCGCGAGGGTGAACCAGTAAAAATACAAAGGGGGTCGCAAGCTGACACCGAACAGGGACGGGCGGCGAATGCCTTGGATGCCCGAGACGCCGCCGGTCAGCCATTCCTCGTTGCGAAACACCAGCCAGACAAAAATCGTGAAGGCGAGTGTGACGAAAGCCAGATAATGTTTCTGCACACGGAGCGCTGGAAATCCAAGTACGATACCGACCACGAAAGTGACCGCGGCGGCGGCGATGAACGCGAGGAACCAGGGCAGGCCTGCCTGTGTCGTCAGCGCCGTCAGGTAGGCGCCGATGCCGAAGAACGCAGCCTGCGCCAGCGTTTCCTGTCCGGCATAGCCGACAATGAGATTGACGCCCATGGCAGCGATGGCGATGACCAGCCAGCGCGACAGGTTGAGCATGCCGTACGAGCGCAACCCAGGCCACGGCAGGCCGATGCTGGTCAGATCGAGGGGCAGCAGCACCAGCATAAGCAGCGTGATGACGAGGGCCGGAAATTTCATCCGATCGAGGATCATACCGAGCGCTCCTCTTTGCGACCGAGCAAGCCTTGTGGGCGGAACAGAATAACGAGCACGAGCAGGATCAACGGGATTGCCTGCCGGTACGACGAGGCGATGCCGATGCGGTCGAGATAGCCGGCCGCGAGATTGTCGACGACGCCGACGACGAGCCCACCAGCGATGGCGCCACGCACCTGATTGAACCCGCCGACGATGGCTGCGACGAAAGCCGCGAGGCCGAGCGGTTCACCGCTGGTGAACTTGGCGAAATAAACCGGTGAAATGAGCACGGAGGCGACCGCCGCCAGGACGGCGTTGATCAGGAAGGTGTAGAGGATCATGCGCTCGACGGGCACGCCGAGAATGCGGGCGACTGTCGGGTTCTGCGCTGTCGCCTGCATCTGCCGGCCGGTCCGTGTCGACGACAGGAAATATTGCAGAGCCAAGATCGCCGCCATGGCGATCACGAACACGCCGATCTGGGCCACCGATACTTTCACTCCCAACATCTCGATCAATGTCGATGGGAACAGCGACGGGAACGGCTGCGCTTCGGCCGAATAGAATTCCTTGACGCCGTCCTTGAGCAGGATCGACACCGCGATGGTCGAGATCACCAGCGGCATGGGACCGTGCTTGATCAACGGATCGACGATGGCGAATTTAAAAGTGATGCCGAGCAGCAGCATCGACACCGCGATGGCGATCAGCACCGCGAGCCAGAACGGCACACCAAGCAAATTCACAGCGGCCAGCGCAAAGAACGCGGGCAGCATGACGAATTCGCCTTGGGCGAAATTGATTGTCTGCGAGGCTTGCCAGAGCAGCGTAAAGCCGACGGCGGCCAGCGCGTAAATCGACCCCGTGGCCAGACCCGCGATCACCAACTGCAGAAAATCGGTCATGAGTTCTGTCGCTCTGTCTATGGGCCTGACTGTCCATGGGCCTGACTGTCCATGAACCTGACTGGGGGCCGTGTCGACGAACCGCAGCGCGTGCTCACGGGTGGTCACGTCGGCCGGTGCAAGGGCCAACTTCCGACGCCAAAACGTCATTGCAACGGAGACGTGAACGGCAGGCGCGCGAGGTCATGGAGAGCCCCGGGTGGTTTCAATGGCCCCTGCCCCTGCCGTCTCGGCGCCTGCCGCCTCGCGGTCGGAAATCCCGGACGGTCGAACACCATTCGACCGGACCGGAGCATCGCGTGCTTAAGGCTTCAGCTTCGGCAAGGTCTGCGTGATGACCTGCTTGCCGCCTTTGACTTCGGCGAGGAACGAGATGCGGTCGATCTCGCCTGTGTCGTCCCAGGTGCCTTCCATCAGGATTCCCGGCACTTTGTCCGGCGAGATCGTCAGGCCGTGCAATGCCGCGGCGATGGCTTTGGCGTCGAGCTTACCGGCCTTCTCGGCAGCGGCCTTGATCATATACGGC
>JANOAW010000600.1:0-2272 GCA_031411355.1 Hyphomicrobiaceae bacterium
TAGGCGGCGACGCCCTCCTCGCCGTTGGTGGCCTCGATGATCTTGGGCGAACCGAGTTGACGGAGAATAAGCCCGACGTATTTGCGGATGTGGGCTTCGTCGTCGACGAGCAGAATGGTGCCTTGGAAATTCATGAGGTAGTGGAAAGGAGGACCCGAAATTCGCAGCCGCCGGCCGGGAGGTTCTCCGCGGTGATGGTGCCGCCGTGCGCCTCGACAATTTTCCGGCAGATGGCGAGACCCAGGCCGGTGCTCTTCTCGCCGGCGGTGGGTTGCGCGGACAGGCGGCTGAAATCTTTGAAGAGCTTGTCGCGCTCGTTGTCGGGGATGCCGGGTCCCTGATCTTGCACGGCGAAGCCAAAGGTGCCGTGGGCCGGTTCGGATTGAACCGTCGCCGTGATGGCGGAACCGGGCGGGGAATATTTCACGGCGTTGCTGAGCAGATTGTCGATCACCTGGCGCATCTTGGCCGCGTCGAGCATCAATACCGGAGCGAGGCCGCGGGTGTCGAAGGTGACCCGGGTGTTTTTCTTGGCGGCCTCAATATTGGTCATCGCGACCGATTTCGCGATCAGATCGGCAAGGTTATGCGGCTCGCGGTAAATCTTGAGTTCGCCGGATTCGATGGTGGCGACGTCCAGCAGTTCGTTAACGAGATCGAGCATCGATTGGCTGGCCGAGTGGATCGTGTTGATGAGATCGATTTGATCGACGGAGAGCGGGCCGACGGCGCCTTCCCGGAGGAATTCGGCGAGGCCGCGGATCGAAGCGAGGGGGTTGCGCAGGTCGTGGGCCGCCATGCCGAGGAAGCGGTTCTTTGCGGCGTTCGCGTTGCTGAGCTGGTCGACGAGTTGCTTGCGCTGCTCCGACAGAATGCGGTTTTGGAGGTGGGAACGAATACGGGCGAGAACCTCTTTTGCCTTGAAGGGCTTGGGCAGGTAGTCGACGCCGCCCGCGCCAAGGCCTTCGACGACGTCGTCGGATTCGTTTTTCGCGGTGATAAATATGACGGGGGCGCAATTTTCGCCGTAGGTCCGGTTGAGCTGGCGGCAGGTCTCAAATCCGTCGATGCCGGGCATCATCACGTCGAGGAGCACAAGGTCGGGCAGGAACTCGGCGTAGGCGAGGAGGGCGCGTTCGCCCGAATTGGCCTCGACCAGCGTGTAGCCCTCGCCCTTCAGGATTCCGGCGAGGATTCTGATGTTCAGGCGGTCATCGTCGACGACGAGGATTTTTCGGTGCCTGAGGTCGAGCGGCGCGGTGGTCGGCGAAATCTCCATTCGGGGCGAAGGATGTGTGCGAAGCACCGAACTGCAATCGGAAGTTGCGCAGGGTGGCGGAAGAATTTCGCGGTCGGCCGTTTGACCCGGGCCGGAGCGCTGTGAACTATTTCACATCAGGGAATCGGCATACGTTGATATTTAACTTGCCGCGCTCGGCGGCGTGCGTTTCCTCGCTTCACTTATCTTATGGCCAAATCATTCGTATTCTCCTCCGAGTCCGTCGGCGAAGGACATCCCGACAAAGTTGCTGACTTGATTTCCGACAGCGTGCTGGACGCCTGCCTTGCGCAGGATCGCACGAGTCGTGTCGCCTGCGAAACCATGGTGAAGTCGAACATGGTGATCCTCGCCGGCGAGATCACCACGAGCGCGAAGCTCAACTACGAGTCCATCGTGCGCGCGGCGATCCGCGATATCGGCTACGTCAACAACGACGACGTGTTCCACGCCGACCAAGTATTCATCAACAACTATCTGACCAAGCAGTCGCCGGACATCGCGCAGGGCGTCGATGCGAAAAAGGCCAAGGGCAAGAAGACGGCCGAGCAAGGTGCGGGCGACCAGGGGATCATGTTCGGGTATGCATGCACTGAGACGCCGGAACTGATGCCGACGCCGATCATGTTTGCGCACCGTCTCGGTCGCGAGCTCACCAAAATCCGTAAGTCCGGCAATGTGCCGTGGCTCCGTCCAGACGCGAAATCCCAGGTCTCGGTCCGCTATGAAAACGACAAGCCCGTCGAGGTCGTGAACGTGGTCATCTCGACCCAGCACACCGCCGACGTTGCCCATGCGACGATCGAAAAACATCTCATCGAGCACGTCATCAAGAAGGTCATCCCGGCCCGCATGCTGACGAAGAAGACCCAGTTCCTCATCAACCCCACCGGCCGCTTTGTCATCGGCGGCCCGCAGGGCGACTCCGGACTCACCGGCCGCAAGATCATCGTGGATACCTACGGTGGCTGGGGCCGCCACGGTGGCGGTGCC
>JANOAW010000601.1:0-1949 GCA_031411355.1 Hyphomicrobiaceae bacterium
CCGGCAGCTTATGGCTCAGCTTCGAGCGTGGATCGCAGACAGTGAAACCGCGAACTGTGGGCCAGGTGCAGACGAACCCAGTCGCGGATGATCAGTCTGCGTGTGCTTTTTGCGCCAGTCGACAGAAGCGCAGACCAAATCTTGCTGCACTGCAATCAAATTGGCCAACCTCGTGGCAACGAACGGTTGGTCCTTGGGGGATCGTCGAGCATTGCCGAGCCGGCCCACCTTGCTTCCAAATCAGGCGACTCTGAGCTGAACCGAACAGTTGCTGCATATGTCGAACGACACAGCACAGCTTCGGAAACGGGCAATGACAGTGGCCTGGACGAAACCGAACTCATTGTGGCATTCCGTTATAGCCGCAGGACCGCGCGCAGCGGGCTCGACCTAGCCTAGCCCTTCAGGTGAATTACGAACTCGATCGTCTTTTCATCGACGGTCGCGAGAGCGTCTTCACCGGATGACAAATGATTTGACAGCCCCATGTGGCTATTCCAGCAGGGGGCGCAGGGTTGCAACGCCAGTCTGGCCAACCTTGCCTGCCCCTCTCACACCCCGATACCGAGCCGAGTCAATACCGCTAAGGCTGTACCGGACGCGATCAAGGCTCGGTCATTCGGCGATATGTTAGCCGCGGCCAGCTGTTCACGCGGGTTCGGCGGCGGAAAAATCGGATAGTCCGTCCCAAACATGATCCGGTCGGCACCAATGACCTTTACCGCCAGCTCGATTGCGTGTGGCCCGAGCGATGCGGTGTCGTAGACAAGACGGCGCAGTGTGCTGGCCGTCGTGGCTACCGGCATCTCTCGCGACCGAGCGATCGCATCCATCCGCTCGACGATGAAAGGCAGTGTGCCGCCGAGATTGACAACTTGAAATGTCACGTTCGGGTACACATCCAGCAGGTCGCTTGCGAGCAGCGTCAGCGCCATGTGCGACAGCGACGCCTGCAGATTTAACGCCGACGCGCGCATGATGGCATTGTCAGAATAGGGCTCGGGCGGAGGTTCCCCCGCCGTCAGCCCGGGATGCACCATCACCAGCGCACCGACATCGTCAGCCGCCGCAAAGACCGGACGCAGCTTGTCGGCGTGAGCGGCGGTCAGGAAGTAGTTGCCCGGCAGAATGACACCAGCGAGGCCGAGATCGAGCCGCAAACGGCGCATCTCGCGCGCCGCTTCCGTCATGTCGTCGAGTGGCAGACCGCCGAGGCCGACGAACCGGCCGGCGCTGTCGCGGCAGATCCCGGCAAGCACGTCATTGAACTCGGTCACGATCTCGCGTGCATCGTGGATCGGCAGAACATCGACGCCGAGCGCACCCGGAAAGGTCAACAATTGTCTGTCGATGCCGACACGGTTGAGGTCGGCGAGGCGCGCGGCGAGGTCCGTGTAGCCGGGCGACATGACCGTCGAGGCCGTCATGGCATTGAGCACCAGACGTCCGCGATCATCAACCGTTATCTTCGGGCGCGCTGTGCGCCGCTTCAGCCCATCAACGAGCCCGCCGTAGTAGTGCGCGTGCATGTCAGTAATCATGGCGCTCGTGCACTCACTCAATCAATGCCGATGTCGCGGATCGGTGCCTCAAAGAGTCTGGCCACCTCGGGATAGTCATGAACGATCCGTTGCGCACCGGGGACGGCGTCGAGGTCGATGCGGCCCGCGTGCCAGACTGGTCGGCCATCGACCGTGATGGTGGGATCGACGACGTTCCAGCAGATTTCACCTGGAGCATAGGCGCCGCAGGTATGGAAATGCAGCAGTCGTGGATTGCCGAATGCGCCGCCGCTCCGTTGCTTCGCTGATTACTTCCGAAACTTTTTCAGCTCCGTGGCGAGCAGTTGTTCCTGCGCCACAAATTGATAGCGCAGCTTCTTCGCCTCTTCCTCGATCTGCTGCGCCACGGCGCGATTCGGCGCGGCCGCCACGAGCTTGGCGGTGGCG
>JANOAW010000602.1:0-1545 GCA_031411355.1 Hyphomicrobiaceae bacterium
GGCGCCTTCCGGCGGCTGAACCGAATTTTGCGTGCCGTCGTGCGGATGCGCGCCTCACATGAAGGACGACCGTATGATCCCAATCGAAGGCGTCGTGCAACCCTCGATAAAGTATTTGCGTCGGCTCCTCCTTCGGTACAAAATTCAAGTGGCCTCGAAACGTCATCTGATCGATGTCGTTGTCGCCGAATCGAGCGTTAGACGTCTGTGAATTGGCAAATTTGCACGCGATCAGTCGACATCCCGTAAAATCGAAGCCGGCCAGGTCGCAGCCCCGGAAGTCCGTGTTCGAGAGATCCATGTGCTTGAAGTGACGGTCGGGATCGAGGCCGGATCGCTTGGCGACTTCGAGAAAGTGGTCGGTCTTGGCGCTCCGAATGCGGTCGATCGCCCGTGCGCGCCAGTCGGCATCATATTTGGGCATCAGACAGCACTCGTCACAGCTGGGCTGGCGAGGCCAGAAAGTCGGACGATCAGGCGCGCTTCGATGACGTCGCCGATCCGAAGCTTCTCCAACGACAGCACATCCTTGGCCGTCAACCCTGGCAGAGGTCCGCGCATTACTCGGACGGTGAAACCCGGTGCAAGCGTGGGTCCGTATGGCTTTATCTCGATGCGCGGGCGCGTTGCAGCTTGCGGTGGATGCAGCACCAGCGTGCCCGGCCAAGCCTTCCGATCGCCAAGCGGTTCCGCTTCCGTGTCGCCCGACAGCGCGAACACAATCAGGCACTCACGAATGAACAGCCCGCCATCGGTTTCCCCGAGGCCAAGATCCAGTTCGAGTTTCTGCGGCGACAACGGATCGTTGCGCAACACCGGACGCAATTGCAAGTTGACGAACTGGGTATCGTTGCTCCTGGGGCGATCGCCGACTTTGCGCGCACATCGCCAATCGTCGTGAGACGGCGCGTCATCAGCCACGCGTTCGATTTTTTCGACGACCAGACGATCGAACGCGAGCGTGACGTCACCGGTCGAGAAATCGACGCCGTGCCGCTCTTCGATCGCGAGAGCATTGACGCGCTCGACGAGACGATCCGCCAAGCTCGGGCGGGTCCAGCCGAACGGGCCGGACTTGGTCACACGGTTGCCCTCGCTCGTCGCCAGGGGCTTGCCACCCGGGCGGACAATCAGGCGGAAATTGACTTTGAAGTCGTCCGGGAGCTGCTTCGTGAATGCGCTCCAGCACGGACTTGTTTCGGGGATCTGATAGAGGTCGCGCAGGTCGACCTCCGCCGCACGCGCCAGATTGAAAGTGCCCTTTTCCGGAATGAGCCCGGTATGACTGGGGTAGCCGAGCGCCTGCGCCAAGGTCTTCTTGCATTTGATCATGCGGCAGCCGCATTCCTTCGCAGTCGGGCGCTTCGGCTTGAAACCTGCTGCCAGGCGCGCGTTGGCGACGGACAAAGCGGCCGTGTCGGTGTATAAAAATTGCAGGATGAGGCTGAGCTGCGTGGGAGCATTGTCTTTAGGCGGGAGATTGGGAGGCACGTCGGCCATGGCGGAGATCTCTGACGGCGTCGAATGGCGGGTAGTCAGCGCAAA
>JANOAW010000603.1:0-3796 GCA_031411355.1 Hyphomicrobiaceae bacterium
ATTTCCACGGCGTCCGCGGCGCGTTCCTGCAGAGTCTTGGCCGCGACGACGACGCCCGCGTCGCTTTCGACCGCGCCATCGCGCTCGCCAACACACCGGCTGAAGCCGCTCATATTCGCCTTCAGATAGATCGACTTCGGCATATAGTTTAAAGCCTCTCGGCCATCGTGCCCCCAATCGATCAGGACGTCACCGGCAAAGTGATTTCGATCGTACAGATGAGACCTCCGGGCAGGAATTCGCGCGTCACAGTCGCATTCGGAATGCTGCTTTCGATCAGCGTCGTACCGAAACCTCGTCCACTCGGTTCCGACACTGGCGGTCCACCGGATTCATGCCACACGATACCGACGCTGCGCGCACCGTCGGCGATCGCCTGCGACCAACTCAACATCACGCGCCCATTCGCGGCCGACAACGCGCCGTATTTGGCAGCGTTGGTCGCCAGTTCGTTGAGAATGAGTCCGAGCGGAACGATCAGGTCGGAGGGCACCAGCACCTCGGCGCCAGCGACGTCGATCGGCCCTCCCTCAACCAGGCCGTGAGCCGCCAGCTGCTGGCGCACGAGATCACCGACATCGGCGTCCGACCAATGCCGCTCGGTGACCAGATCCTGCGCCTTGGCCATGCTTTGCAGACGACCTGAGAAAGCCTCGGCGAACTTCTTTGGATCGGGTGACGACCGCAGAGTCGCCCGCATGATGGATTGCAGAATCGCGAACGAGTTTTTGACCCTGTGCAGAAGTTCTCGATTGAGCAGCATTTGCCGCCGATCGGCTTCCAACCGGCCCGAAATGTCATGTGCTACTTTTGCGATTGCCACGATGTGTCCCGCAGCGTCGACCACGGGCGTCATCGAGATCGCGACATCGACCAGACGCCCGTCCTTGTGCCGTCGCTTGACGTCCACCGGTCCAACCTGTTTCCCGTCGCGCACCGTCTCGAGCATGGCCGCATGGGCCGCTTCGTCTCCGGCCGGGACGAGTTGGGTTGACGAATCACCGATCACGTCGCTCGGCTCGAAGCCGAACAGGCGCATTGCACCCCGGTTCCAACTGTCGACACGCCCATCCAAGGTCAGTCCAATGAGGCCGTCATAGGCCGCGTCCGCCGCGGCGTTGGCACGCGCGAGAGTCGTCGCGATGCGCTTGTTGGCGTCGATGTTGGTTGCGCTACCGACCCATTTGATCACCTCGCCGCAGTCGCCTTTGATCGGAACGGCGCGACTGAGAAACCAACGATAGATACCGTCCTTGCCCCTAAGTCGATGTTCGATTTCGTAAATGCCGCCAGTGTCCAGCGCAGCCCGCCATGCCGCCCGTGTTCTGTCATCATCGTCATCGTGGATCGTCGAAGGCCAGTTCGGCTCGACCGGCGACCCGACGACAAGGCCCGTATATTCGGTCCAGCGCGGACTGTGCCAATCGAGAGCGCCCGCAGCCGTCGCCGTCCAGGTGATGTTGGGTACCGCCTCGGCCAGCAGTCGGAATCGCGCTTCGCTGGCGCGGATCGCCTCTTCGGCTTGTTTGCGCTCTGTGATGTCGGCAACCACGCTCAGCAACCGCAAGGGGTGGCCTGCCTCGTCGCGCTCCATGACGTGACCACGACCCGAGACCCAGGACACTCTCCCATCCGGTAATAGAATGCGATATTCCGCAGCGAATTCGTCGCGGCTTTCGGCCAATGCGTGAAACCGTTCGACCAGATGACGGTCGTCGGGGTGCAACGCCTTGCGATACTCGTCGTCCGGCCCACCGACGGTGCCGACCATGTCCGGCATCGACAAACCGAACAGGCTCATGCCTTCCGGCGACCAGAGTCGAGACCGTGACACGAAATCCGTTTCCCAACTGGCGATACGTCCGACCAGCAATGCCGCACGATACCGCTGCTCACTGGCGCGCAGTTCGTCGACCCTGCGCCGGCGCGTGGAGACGTCGCGCACGGCGATGAACGTGAGACGCGGATGACGTTCCGCGCCCTCGCCGTCGAAAATGGTGCTTGAGCGGACACTCAGCCATGCGACGGTCCCGTTGGGTTTGACCACGCGATGTTCGATATCGAACTGTCCATTGCCGGTCGCGCTATTCGCGAGCTCGTAGGCCGATGTCACGCTTTGGCGATCCTCGACATGAATGGCTGCAACGGCCTCCCGAAAGGGGATCGATGCTGGACCATCACCGAGACCGAGCATCTGGCCTAGCTCTTGGGTGAGGTGCACGACGGGTGAACCGGTAGGCTCGTAGGTGATGGTTGAAGAGGCCACGCCCGCGAGGCGGACGGAGATCGCCAGACGTTCAGCCACCTCGCGCAATTGGTCTTCGACGGTCAGGCGTGCCTCGTTCGCCTGCACCAACGCCGTTTGCACTTCCGCCGCCTCGCTGACGCCCGTCGGCTGCCGACCGATCCGCTCCCCTGACCCGGTGCGACGTGCCATGGCCGCGAGGTCGAGAACGGCGTGAGCCAGAACTTTCGTCAGACCGCTTGCGGCCAGCAGCGAGAGCATCAGTGCAGACAAGCCGATCGCAGCAAGCGCCCATTGGGACGATCGGCTTTCGGCATGCGCAACTGCTACCGGAACGGTCGCCGCCACCATCCAATCCGCAATCTTCGTCGACGACACCGCACGCATCACCGGCACACCGTCAAGATTGCGCGCTTCGAACATGGTTTTCTGGCCGCGCCGTTTGAACAGCTCGTCCGGCAAAATTGTTCCGACGAACTGTTCGTGCGCGACGGATCGCGCGATCACGCGTCCATTGCTGTCCGAGACGCCCGTGACCCAACCTGCGGATAGATTTTGGCCCCGCAAAATCTGCAGGACGAATGAAGGGTCGAACGATATCGCGATGATGTAGCGCGTCTCGCCGTTGCGCAGCACCGGCATGTCGACATTGAGAATGGGTCGCTTGACGATTGCCCCGGTGAACAGATTTGACACATGTGGCCGCCCGGTCTGCAGAACGCGCCCTGGCGTCTCGGTGTCTGCCGTTTTCGGCAACGGCGATCCGAACGGAACTTGCGTGTTCATCACCTGCTGCCCGGACGTGTCGAACAACACGACGCCGAAGGATGAGCCCGCCAGGGCGGCAGTGGCATGGGTATGGAATGCACCCAGATCGTCTCGCTCGAGTGATGGCGCCGTGGCCAATATCCGCAGTGTGATCAACATGCTGTCGATGGAGCGATCAATGTCATTGGTCAGGTCGTCGACCGTCTGACGGAGCCGCTGGTCGTAAGTTGCCTGCTCAACGTCGCCGACGACCCGAACGGCATAGATGCCGAAAGCGAGAGCTGGACAGAGCGCGACCAGCACCAGCGCCACCAGATGCACGCGGATCGAGCGGGCGCGGCGGAACGCATCTTTGATCTGTCCGAAGATCCGCATCGTCTCGGACATGTGCGCCCCGTTGCATCTGTTCGTTCGATCTACCCGTTCGTGCCACGCAAGTCCTGGCCGCCCGATTGGGCCAACCGACACTGTCGCCCACAAACATAAAAATGGCGACGCGGTCGAATCACTTTCCAAGAGTTATTTGGTTAGAGCCCAAGCCCGGCCTATCAACGCGACAGCCCCACTCGTCATCTGCAAGCCTTCGACGTCAGCGAGCGGCACGAAAGCGGCGGCAGCGGCATCGCTGGCCGCGCACGCCTCACCGTCAACGTGGCGACCATGATGCACGGCGATGACGTAGTGCGCGGTCAGCAGACCGCCGGCATCATGCAGGATGACCTCATGCACGTCGAGTAGCCCATCGATGTCCGCGATCACCCCGGTTTCTTCGCGCACTTCGCG
>JANOAW010000604.1:0-2315 GCA_031411355.1 Hyphomicrobiaceae bacterium
CTCGCGGCTGCCGCGCCCTGGATTGCACTCGACCCACAAGCGACCAACCCCAGCGATCGGCTACAGCCGCCGTTCGCGCGTCACCTTCTCGGGACGGATCATTTGGGCCGGGATATTTTCGCACGCACGGTGCACGGCGCGCGCATCTCGTTGCTGGTCGGTGCCAGCGTCGCCATTGCAGCTATCTCGATCGGCCTCGTGCTCGGCATGATTGCCGGCTATTTCCGCATGGTCGATGCGATCCTGATGCGGCTCATGGACGGGCTGATGTCGATCCCGGCCATCCTCCTCGCCATCGCGTTCGTCGCCTTGGCCAAGGCCAGTGCCCTGGTCGTCATTGTCGCCATCACAATTCCAGAAATCCCGCGCGTCGTGCGTCTGGTGCGCTCGGTCGTGCTGTCCGTGCGCGAACGACCATTTGTCGACGCGGCGGTGGCTGGCGGCACACGCGTGCCCATCATTCTCTTGCGGCATATACTGCCATCGACCCTACCGCCGTTGATCGTGCAGGCCACCTACATCGCCGCGTCGGCCATCCTCGTCGAGGCCGCCTTGTCGTTCCTTGGTGCCGGCACGCCGCCCGACATTCCGACCTGGGGCAACATGATCGCGCAGTCGCGGCTGTACTTGTCGCGTGCACCCTGGACCATTTTCGCGCCGGGCGTGGCGCTCGCCGTCGTCGTGCTCGCGATCAATCTCGTTGGCGACGGCCTGCGCGATCATCTCGACCCCCGTCTTGCGAGGCGCATGTGATCGACGTGGCTCACGCACAAACATGCCGGCCGGGATGGTGCCACTCATGACCACCCCGCTGCTCGCGGTTCGCGACCTTAAAACCTATTTCTATACAGCCGACGGCATCACCCGCGCGGTCGACGGCATGTCGTTTTCCCTCGATGCCGGCAAGACGCTCGGCATCGTCGGCGAGAGCGGCTGTGGCAAGAGCGTGACGGCCTTGTCGATCCTGCAACTGCTCCCGCCGAAGATCGGCCGCATCGCGGGCGGCGAGATTGTCTTTCAAGGCCGTGACCTCGCCAAGCTCTCGGAGGCCGAGATGCGCGCCATCCGCGGCAACGACATTGCCATGATCTTCCAAGAACCGATGACGTCACTCAACCCCGTGTTCACTGTCGGCCACCAGATCGCAGAAGCCGTGCGCATCCATCAGCGTCTCGACCGCAGCGCAGCCGATGCCCGCGCCGTCGAGATGCTGGCCTTGGTCAAGATCCCCGATCCCGCCAGGCGCGCGCGCGAATATCCGCACCAGTTTTCAGGCGGCATGCGCCAACGCGCCATGATCGCCATGGCGCTCGCATGCGAGCCGAAATTGCTCATCGCGGATGAGCCGACGACGGCCCTCGACGTCACCATACAGGCGCAGATCCTGAAGCTGATCACCGACCTGCAGGCCCGCACCGGGGCCGCCGTCATTCTCATTACCCACGATCTCGGCGTGGTCGCTGAGACATGCGAGCGGGTCGTGGTCGCCTATGCCGGCCGCAAGGTCGAGGAGGCCGCCGTCGAGGATCTGTTCGCACGGCCTTTGCATCCCTACACGCAGGGCTTGATGGCCTCCCTGCCACGCATGCGCAAGACGGGTCGGCGCGGCCGTCTGGCTGAGATCCCGGGCTTGGTGCCGTCGCTGAGCGAACCGCTGGTCGGCTGCGCGTTCGCCGCGCGCTGCGCCTTTGCGACCGATCAATGCCGCCGCGATGAGCCACGCCTGCGCGACTTCGGCAACGGCCACGTCGTTGCCTGCCACGAAGCCGGGAGGACCGGATGAGGACGCACCGCCGCGGGGGCCGCAGCCCGACACCAAGCGGAGTTCGGCATGTCTAGCCCCTTCGTTCTCCACGTCTCAGGCCTGAAGAAATACTTCCCCGTCGAGCGTGGCCTCCTGCGGCGCACAGTCGGCCATGTCAAAGCCGTCGACGGAGTTTCGTTCGATATCGCACGCGGCGAAACGCTGTGTCTCGTCGGCGAAAGTGGTTGCGGCAAGTCGACGGTCGCGCGCCTCATTTTGCGGCTCATGGCGCCGACGGACGGGCGCGTCGTCCTCGACGGCATAGACGTCACGGCACTGCCCGAAAGCGCGTTTCGTGCGCATCGGCAAAAGGCGCAGATGGTGTTCCAGGACCCCTACGCGTCGCTCAATCCGCGCATGCAGGCAGCCGACATCGTGCTTGAGCCGCTGGCCAACTTCGAGTCCCTGCCGACCTCCGAGCGCGAAAGCCGGGCGCGCCAACTGTTCGAGCAGGTTGGCCTGCGCACGGATGCGCTGCACCGCTATCCGTTCGAGTTTTCAGGCGGCCAAC
>JANOAW010000605.1:0-1956 GCA_031411355.1 Hyphomicrobiaceae bacterium
TGGACGCATCCCGCTTGGTTGGCCGCACCGGAATCGACATCGAAACCCTACCTGCCGGCACCGTGCTTGCCCCCGGCTTCATTGATGTCCAGGTCAACGGCGGTGGCGGCGTGTTGCTCAACGACACGCCCGATCTGCAAACCATCCGCACCATCGTGCAGGCACACCGCCGGCATGGCGGAACCACCGGCCTGTTGCCGACCTTGATTACTGACGTGCCCGACAAGATGCGCGATCTCGCAACGATCGGGGCTGATGCCATGTCGATCCCCGGCGTGCTCGGCTTTCATCTCGAAGGCCCGTTCCTCAACGTCGCGCGCAAGGGTGTTCACCGCGAAGACTACATCCGCGCGCCCGACGCAGCCGACATCGAGTGTCTCTGCGACTTTGCGGCCTTCGGTACGTCCGTTGTCACCTTGGCGCCCGAAGTCACCGGCTTCGCCGTCATTGCCGAGCTGGCAGCCAATGGCATCAAGGTCTCAGCCGGCCATTGCGAACCAAGTTTCGACGACATGCGCATTGCAACCGAACATGGCTTGGCGGGTGTCACTCACCTTTACAATGCCATGGCCCCGCTCTCCGGGCGCGCGCCGGGCGTGATCGGCGCTGCCTTCGACGATGCGCATTTATATTGCGGCTTGATCGCGGATGGCCACCACGTCAGTGCATCGAATATCCGCCTCGCCTATGCGGTCGCAGGCGCCGACCGCATCATGCTGGTGACCGACGCCATGGCGACGTCGGCATCGTCTTCGACCTCGTTCGTGTTGCAGGGCCGCAAAATCGATCTGGTCGCAGGGCGCTTGACCGCTGGACCCGGCACGTTGGCCGGCGCTCATCTCACCATGCTCGACGCTGTCCGTCGCATGATCGCCATGACCGGGTGCGAGCCCGGGGCAGCGCTCGCGATGGCCTCACGTACGCCGGCCGCATTTCTAGGCCGGGGCGGCACGCATGGCCGGATCGCGCCGGGTTATGTGGCTGATCTGGTCGCCTACGATCCACGGCGTTGGTCGGTTGTCTCGACCTGGATCGCTGGCACGCGTGACACGTGACGTGACGTGACTTACTTGGTCGCCTTCTCGTCACCGGGAATGACATATTTTGCGGCTTCCCATGGGCTTTCGAAGTCGAAAGCACGGAATTCCTGGGTCAGCTTCACAGGCTCGTAGACCACGCGCTTCTGTTGATCGTCGTATCGGGTCTCGACAAAACCTGTCAGTGGGAAATCCTTGCGCAACGGAAAGCCCTGAAATCCATAGTCGGTGAGGATACGGCGCAGATCCGGATGGTCGGAATACAAGATGCCGTACATGTCGTAGGCCTCCCGCTCGTACCAGTTTGCGAACGGATAGACCGACACGACGGACGGCACGGCCGTGTTTTCGTCGGTCGAGATTTTGACCCGCACGCGCTGATTTTTCCGCGGCGACAGCAGATGATAAACCACCTCGAACCGCTCGACGCGGGCCGGATAGTCGACACCGCAGATGTCGATCGGGTTTTCGAACTGGCACTCTGGGTCGTCGCGCAGCAGCGTCAACACAGCGATGATGTCGGCGCGTTTGGCCGTCAACGTCAGTTCGCCATGTTTGATCGTGCTGCCGGTGATCGATCCGGCAAGCTTGTCCGTGATATAGGCCGCAAGACTGTCGAGAGCAGTGGTCATCGCGCGTTCCGGTCCCGTTCGCCGGCCGCTGCCGACGCCGTCAGGTAGCCCGGTCCGGCGGCGGCGAACAAGGGGTGGCGGTGTCGCGTCACAGCCGTCAGGCAGCCAAGGCCAACTTGTCGACCAGCGGCTGCAGCTCCAAGGCAAGTCGCGGATTTTCATCCTTGAGCACGGCCAGCAGCGCCGTCTCGTTGGGCGTGATCTTCCCATCGCGACCAAGACGGGCGGCGAGCCATTCCGCGTCGGCGACCTCGACCATCTCACCGGTGACGATCTCGATCTTCTGC
>JANOAW010000606.1:0-5151 GCA_031411355.1 Hyphomicrobiaceae bacterium
GTATTGGGGGGCGCAAGCGCAGCGTTCGCTCGGCAACTTCAAGATCGGTTGGGAAAAGCAACCAAAACCGGTGATCCGCGCCTTGGGGATCGTGAAACGTGCCGCGGCCGAAACCAATATGGCCTTGGGTAAACTCGACCCGCGGCTCGGCGAAACCATCATTACCGCCGCGCAAGAGGTGATCGACGGGAAACTGGACGCGCATTTCCCGTTGGTCGTCTGGCAGACGGGCTCCGGCACGCAATCGAACATGAACGCCAACGAGGTGATCTCGAACCGCGCCATCGAGATGCTCGGCGGCGTGCAGGGCTCGAAAAAGCCCGTGCATCCCAACGACCACGTCAACATGAGCCAGTCGTCCAACGACACTTATCCGACGGCCATGCACATCGCATCAGCCGAACAGATCGTGCATGATCTGCTGCCTGCCCTGCGCAAGCTTCACGAGGCGTTGCTGGTCAAAAGCCACGCCTGGAAGAATATCATCAAGACCGGTCGCACGCACACGCAGGATGCGACACCGGTGACGCTCGGCCAGGTCTTCGGCGGCTACGCACATCAGGTTGGCAACGGCATCCTGCGTGTCGAACAAACGCTGCCTTTGTTGATGGAACTGGCGCAAGGCGGGACCGCCGTCGGCACGGGATTGGCCTCGCCCGCCGGCTTCGCCGACAAGGTCGCAGCCCGCATCGCCGCCATCACCGGCCTGCCGTTCACGTCGGCACCCAACAAGTTCGAGGCGCTGGCGGCGCACGACGCCATGGTCATGACCCACGGCGCCATCACCACGGTCGCGATGAGTTGCTTCAAGATCGCCAATGACATCCGCTTCCTTGGTTCAGGTCCGCGTTCCGGCCTCGGCGAATTGGCATTGCCCGAAAACGAGCCGGGGTCATCGATCATGCCGGGCAAGGTCAACCCGACGCAATCTGAGGCACTGACGCAGGTCGCCGTACAAATTCACGGCAACAATGCCGCCATGTCGTTCGCGGGCAGCCAGGGACACTTCGAACTCAACGTCTTCAACCCCGTCATGGCCTACAATTTCCTGCAGTCCGTGCGCTTATTGGCGGATGCAGCCGTGTCGTTCACCGACAATTGCGTGGTCGGCATCGAACCGCGGCTTGAGAACATTGCGGCCGGTCTCGCCAACTCCTTGATGCTCGTCACCCCGCTCAAGGAAAAATACGGCTACGATCGCGCTGCTAAAATTGCCAAGACCGCGCACAAGAACGGCACGACACTGCGCGAGGAAGCCATCAAGGACGGCATCCCCGCCGACGACTTCGACGCCATCGTCGTGCCAGCCAAGATGATCGGTCCGGACCCGGCGTGACGGGGCTCATTGCGCAGGCGTTGCAACGCCGGTCGAGCGGGGGATCAACAGCGCCAGGCCGAGCAGCATCAGTACGCCCATAATGCAGCGCAACGCCCACGTGAGCGTCATTTTCGATCGTTCGGCCGAGCCGATCATCGCGGCAGCGCTCGACGTGCCCCGCTGCACCAGAAGCATGGTGTTGCCCGACGACGTCTGGGCCGCCGTGAGATCGTAGCCGGTCTGGCGGCCGATGACGCTGTAGGTCGCGTTGCTGACGCCGTGGAAGCTGATGCGCATATCGCCGACGCGCGGGTAGGTGGGTGTCGCCGAAACCAGGATCTTGCCGTCTTCGACGACGACACGATCACCCAATTTCGCGCGCGCCGCCTCGAGGCTGCCGGCATCGACGCGGACGGCGCTAAATCCACCGGTTTGGCCGACGATGTGTCGGCCGAGCGTATAGGCGCCCAAAGTCGCCCCGTTGGCGACGAAGGTCTGTTTGCGCACCGTCGGCTGGGGATTGTGGTGGCCGAATGACGTGTGGAACCGTGACGAGTCGACGTGCGACGTGCGCCACGCCTTGGAGTAGCTGTAGACCGTGGTTGTCTCGTCACGGCCGAGGATGGACTTCTGCACCACCGTCCGAGAATTTTCCACCCATTGATAGATTTCGACACGACGTTCGAGCTGTAGGCCCGCGAATTCGATGCCGAGGTCGGGATCACGCAGTGTCTTGGTTGCCGTGAGCATGCCGCTGACGTGCACCAGCTTGCCCGCGTGCGCCGGATCGACCGTTGTCAAATCGGCGCTGACGACGGCCTGTTTGCCTTCGGCGAAGCCGCGTATGAACTGACCTGTTCGGCTCTCGTTCCAGACTATGCCGTAGGCTGAGCCCGCGATCATTGCAGCGCCGCCGATGAGTGCACCGATGGACACGCGCCGACGTGCACGCGTCGGCACTGTCGAGCGGGCCTCGAAAAGTTCATGCGTGCTGCCGGTCGAACTGGTCATTGTGTCCACCCTTGGGGCTTGGCCAATGACCGCACGATCTCACCGTCGTCGCCTGTGCGCTGTTTCCATGGGAACGATGGCTCAGTCTCCGCCGTCGACGCGTTATTCACGATAGCGCAAGGTCGTGTCCGCAAAATCGACACCATTCATGTCTTGTACATGGGGCGGCGGTTAAACATTGGAGGCTGCGAAACCAAAGCGTCAGTCGGCGCGTACTGATTGGTGACACGTCCAAATATCGGTTTTGAAATGACCGCTCAGAGGCCTGCGGTTCGGATGTAGGCCACGGCACTAAAGTGTTTCGATCAGGCCCCATCGGCCTCGCGAACAGGCACGGAACAGGAGACACGAATGCGAACTTCCATCAAAGCCAGTATGACCGGTGTGCTCGCTATGGCGATGCTCTCGACAGTTGTTGTGTCTGATGCCAACGCGTACCGTCGTGGTCGCGTGGTTGGCGGCGTCGTTGCCGGTCTCGTGATCGGCGGCTTGATTGCTGGTGCTGCGACCGCTGGCCCACGCTATTACGCGGTCGAGCCACGCGGCTGTGGCGACTTGCGCCGTCGTGCCATCTACAACGAAGAGATCGGCCGTCCGGATCGCGCGCGCTATTGGTGGGACCGTTACCAAGATTGCCGGGGCGGCTGATCGCCGTACCTAAGGTTGCGCTCCATCGGGTCCCGCACATCGCGTGCGGGACTTTTTTGCTATTTGTGCTCAGCATTTGGATAGTCGCGATCACCCACCCTTGATCAAATCCCCCGTTCACAGCATACCCAGAGGGGATCACTGCTACGGGGATGCCGATGTCCGCACCGCGACTAGTGCCGGTCGAAAACCCCCTGGTGCGGGTACAGCTGTTCGGTGCCAACGATGCGCGCAGCTATCACGGTGAGAACGTGCTGCCGCGTGGCCTCAGGGCCCGCGCGATCCTGGCCTACCTGCTGCTGTCGCCCGACGACGCCATTCCGCGCAAACGCTTTCTGTCGCTGCTGTGGAGCCAGCGCTTCGAGGAACAGGCGCGCCAGAGTTCGCGCCAGAGCGTACGTGAGCTGACTGTTGCGCTCGCGCGTGTGCAGCCAAAGATTCTCGACGTCACCCGCGACACCATCCGTCTCGATCGCACCCGCGTCTGGATCGAAGGTCTCAGTCATCGCGCGACAGGCGAGACGCCGGACGCGATCGGCTTCGACCCGGCGACGTTCCTCGAGACGTTACTCGGCCTCGATCCCAATTTCGACGCGTGGATCGACGAGATGCGCGCGAGCCTGCAGGTGCGGGGTGCGCCGCCGCCCACCGCAGTCGTCGCGGACCCCATCGACACGCAGCGCACCGGCGTTCTTGCCGTCCGCCCGAATGCAAGCTGGTTCCCCGCAGCTCGGCCGACCGCGAAACGGTCACCGCGCGTCGACGTGATGCCGTTCGCAGCCTTCGGCGCCGATGCCGCCAATGCCCACATGGCGCCGGCCCTCTCGCATGAGCTCGCGACCGGTCTTGCCCGCTTCCGTTGGATTTCGGTGCGCCTTCTGCACACGGCGGGCGCGACGCCGCTCCCTGACTATCGGCTCGAAGGCCACATTGCCCATGCGCCGTCTGGCGGTCGCCTGACGGTGCGCCTGGTCGACAGAAGCGACGCCGATGCGATCGTGTGGACGCACAGCGAGGATATCCGCACGTCGATACGCCCTTCGATCGTGGCCGAACTGGCCGAACGCGTCGTTGCGCGCCTCGATCCCGAAATCCTGGCAATTGAAACGCGCAAAGTTGCCCACGGCCCAGCCGTCGCGGATGACGCCTACGGCCTGTTTTTGCAAGCTCTGCAAAAGCTGCACACGTTCGAATCCGGCGATTGGCAAACCGCAATGACCTCGCTTGAGCGCGCGCTGATGATCGATGCGCGATTTGGGCGGGCTCAGGCGTTGCTGGCTCTCTGTCGCTTGACGGGGCTCATTCAAGGTTGGTTGCCGATGTCGCCCGACGAAGTCGCCCAGATCGACAGGCTGACCGTTCAGGCGACAGCCAACGATCCGCATGACTCCCTCGGCCTTGCCTTGGCCGGCCATATCCGCGCTTTCCTGCATCGCGATTTCGATGGCGCCAAACATTTGTTCGCGCGCGCTATCGAAACCAACCCCCACTGTGGATTCGCTTGGGGATATTCGTGCCTGACGTTTGCGTACACGGGAGCCACGAAAGAGGCGTGGCGACGCTATCACCGTGCGGCGCGCTCACTTGTCCACGAACCCTTCAACGCTATGCTGGATGCATTTCGTTCAGCCATCCATTTCAGCGAAAAGGATTGGCCGGCCACGATCGTTGCGTCCCGTAACGGCTTGCAACGCATGCCGGCGTTTTCAAACGTCCGCAAAATTCTGATCGAGGCACTGTGCATGGAGGAGCGGTGGTCGCAAGCGCGTATCGAGCATGACATCCTCCTGGCGATGGAGCCGCAATTTGAATGGCGTCGCCACCTGGAGACGTATCCATTTGTATGCCAGACTGATCGCGACGTCGTGTGGCGGGCCTTATTCAAGGCCGGTCTGCTCGAAGAGGAACGCGCGACCGTCACGCTGAATAAACGCCATCAATTTCACGCCAGCACTGGATGACACCAATGACGATTGCATTTCCGCCCTATGGGTTCATGGTGCAAGAATTCGAACAGCAGATCGAAAACCCGCCGAAACCGCCATCAGACTGGAACGGCGGTGCGGATTGGCTCACGTGGCGTGCCAAATATGCTGATCTGATCAGCCGCGTCCTCTGGCCGACATATGACAGGACGGCACGGTCGTGGGTTGGCCCCGCCGCATCAACGATGG
>JANOAW010000607.1:0-1702 GCA_031411355.1 Hyphomicrobiaceae bacterium
TGACGGCGCGCTTGCGGCCGCGTTTCCGTCTGATGACCGCGCGCGCGTTCAAGATCTACGTCGACTATGGATCCTCGACACAGGTCGAGACGCGCGTTTCGATCGGATTACGCACCTCGTTTCCCATCTGCTCGACGTGCCGATCGTGCTTGTGTCCCTCGTTGACCAGTCGCGCGAATGGTTCAAATCGACGGTCGGTACCGAGCTCACCGAAATCAACCGCGGACACGGATTTTGCGGCCACGCGCTTCTACTTGAGGGGCGTACACCCTTGACGGTGCGCGATACGCTGAGTGACGGTAGGTTTGACACCCATCCGTTTGTGGTCGCCGGGCCTAAGCTGAGGTTCTACTCAGGCGCACCCCTCTTGACTGGCAACGGTCATAAAATCGGTATGCTCTGCGTCCACGATGTCCGCCCGCGGCCTGACTTCGGAGCCGGGCAAGAGCGCATCCTGACCGAATTCGCCGGCATCGTGATGGACGAACTGGAGTTCGTGCGCGTGGAACGCGAGCGCGCGGTGCTCGTCGACGAACTGTCGCATCGCGTGAAGAATGTATTTTCGATGATCCAGAGCGTCGCCACGCTCAGTGCACGAAAGTTCCCGCAGGCCGCTGATTTCGTCGGCACGTTCACGCAGCGAGTGCGTGCCATGGCGGCGGCCCACGATCGCCTGATCGAAGGCAATTGGCATGAAGTTTCATTGCAAGCCGTGATCGAAAGCGTGGTGACGGCCCTGCAAGACATCGACCGCAGGTCTATCTTGATCGACGTGCCGGAATTGCCGATCGACGCCGCATTCGCTCAGACAATGGCTTTGATCGTGCACGAGCTGCTGACCAACGCGGTGAAGTATGGTGCATTGACCACAGCGCATGGGCGCGTTGCGCTCTCGGCTGTCCGGTCGCAGATGCAGGATGGGCCGCGCATTGTCTTCGAATGGCACGAAAGCGGCGGCCCTGCCACAACGCCGCCATCGACGTCCGGTTTCGGACATCGGCTGCTCGACATGACTGTACGTCAGCGCGGCGGCGACGTCGCGCTCGATTGGCGGCCGAGCGGTCTTGTCTGTCGCTTCGAGTTTCCCATGTCGGCATTGACGAGCCGCGGGTGACACAGCGACTGCACGAGACCTGAAGTCCCTCGCTTCGGCCTTGTCCGCGCGCGGCAAACCGTTCATGCCCGCTTCAGTCTGGCGGACGTATCGGCGTCGGCCAGGGCAGGGGAATTGCTGCATGAGTGCGCCGGAGGCAGACGCCGGATCGAAGACAGGGTCCGAATCCGGTGGGTTCGACCTCGAACCCCGCGTCGCCAAAGCGTTTCTGGTCTTCGCCAGCGGCTTCTGGACCGGCCCGACCGCCCGACGGGCGTGGCTGCTGACCATCGGGCTCGCCGTGTCTTTGCTGCTGTCGACGTACATCACCGTGCAGATGAACTACTGGAACGGCTGGTTTTTCGACGCGCTCGAGAAAAAAGACGTCGCCACCGTCAAGCGCGCGATCCTGGTTTTCTTCGGCATCGTCGCCTGCATGGCCGCCATCGGTGTCGCGATCGTCATCACGCGTGAGACGTTGCAGGTGCGCTGGCGTGCGTGGCTGGTGCACGGCTTGCTCGACACGTGGCTCGAGAAGCAACGCTTCTATCGCATGCACGCGTCGGGCAAAGAACCGCCCAACCCGGAGTATCGCATCTCCGACGACAC
>JANOAW010000608.1:0-1596 GCA_031411355.1 Hyphomicrobiaceae bacterium
GTTGCTCGGTCGTGTTTGCTGCTTGATAAGGCTCTCCTGATACCAACGTATGATGAAGCGCGCGATGACGTCGCTGGCGAACGGCTCCGGCCAGAGAATGCGCAACACGTCGCCGAGATCGCGGCCGATCAGGGGGCGCACGCTCTGGAACACGTTCTGCGCGCCGTCGCTTACTTGGGTGAGGCGGAAATCGGCATCGACGGCGTAGATACCGAATGGTGAACGGTCGACCAGATGGCGGAAGGTGTCGTGTGCGGCGCGCAAATCCTGTTCGGCGCGCTTGCGCGCGGTGATGTCACGTGAGACCGCGAGAATCTTTTCCTGTCCCCGGTTGGCATCACCCATTCGCGCGACGAGGACATCCCACCACCGCGGGGTTCCTTTCGCGGCTGGTCCGTACGCTTCGAAACGTGTCTCAACCCCGCGTCGGGCCGCCTCGACCGCCTGCTCGATCTGTGCGCGTGTTTCTTCCGGCCAGGGTGAGGACCATACGGCACCGGCGACGCTGTTGAAATCGTCGATTTCCATCAAGCAGCGGCCGTTCGCGCTCATGAACTCCAGCCGGCCGTCTCCGTCGATGACCTTGATGCAATCCGGGCTCGCTTCGATGATACTGGAATTGAGTACGTCGCTATCTCGCAACTTACGCTCGGCCGCACAACGTTCCCAGGCTTGGGCGAGGAAGTTTGACACGGTCTGGAGAAAGGCCAATTCCTCGGGATCGAAAGCGTCACGCGTAGTCGAGCCGAGCGAAAACGTGCCGAGGATGCGGCCGTCGCCGGCTCGGAGCGGATGGCAGGCGTAGGCGGTGACGCCCATGCCGCGCACCAATGTACCATTTGGGTCGGACGCGATGCGCGCGGCATTCGCTGCGATCGGCTGAAACCTCGCCGCCACTGTTCCGCAAAATGCCTGATCGGGTTCGAGACGGGCGACCGCCTCGCGCTGATCAGCTGGAACGCCACGCTCGAAAACCAGAACGAGATGCTTGCTCGCCGCATCGTGTCGATAGGTGAAGCACACGTCCGTCCCGAGCGTTGAGGAGATCGCGTGGAATGTAATGGCGGCCAATGCCGCCTCATCGAGGTCGAAGCCGATCAAATCCCTACTGACATCAAGCAAACGCTGCTGACGATTGGCGTGTTGCCGAAGTGCGGCCTCGTCCCGTTTGCGCACACGAATGTCACGCATTATGGCCGAAACACCGACGATGCGACCGTCGGGCGTCCGGATTGGCGAGGCCGTCACCGAGACGTCGATCACCGTGCCGTCCTTGGCCACGCGGCGGGTATCTCTCCGAACGGTTGCGCCGGCGATTGCTTGGTCGAATGCGCCGCGGGCGGTTTCGCCCGGCAAAACCTCGCCCAACGGCGAAACCAACAGGTCGGCGTTACGGCCGATGGCCTCCTCGGCCGTATAGCCGAACAGCTTTGCGGCCGCCGGGTTCCAGCTTGCGACGCGTCCGTCGGCATCGAATGCAATAATGGCATCGTCCGTCGAGTTGACAATCGCCACGCGGGACGCGAGCGCTGCCTCGGCAGCCTTGCGTTCGGTTATGTCAAACATGGTGACAACGACGGTATCGACGCCGCCGGA
>JANOAW010000609.1:0-4880 GCA_031411355.1 Hyphomicrobiaceae bacterium
GGCGACGTCGCGACGAAATTGTTTGCGGACGCCCAGGCGATGTTGAAGCGGATGGTGGCCGAAAAGTGGATCTCGGCCAATGCCGTGGTCGGCTTCTGGCCAGCCAACAGCGTCGGTGACGACATCGAAATTTATACCGGCGATGATCGCGCGACCCGCCGGGCCACCTTGCACACGCTGCGCCAGCAGATCGCGCGCGACAACAACAAGGAGCGCGCGCACACCGCTCTCGCCGATTTTATCGCGCCAAAGGAAACCAAAGTGCCCGATTGGATCGGCGCATTCGCCGTGACCACCGGCATCGGCGAAGAGGCGGCGCTGGAGAAACACTTCGCCAAAACCGACGACTATGGTCGCATCATGTTGAAGGCGCTCTGCGATCGCTTCGCTGAAAGCCTGGCTGAACACATACATATGCGCGTGCGCCGCGAATTCTGGCGCTATGCGCCGAACGAGCAACTGTCCAACGACGACATGATCCTCGAGAAATATCAGGGCATCCGTCCGGCGCCGGGATATCCGGCCCAACCCGATCACACGGAAAAGGGCACGATCTTCGATCTCCTCGATGCCGAGGCGCAAGCCGGCATCTCGCTCACCGAAAGCTATGCCATGTGGCCGGGAGCCGCCGTCTCGGGTCTGTATTTCGCCAATCCCGGCAGTCACTATTTTGGCGTCGGCAAAGTCGAGCGCGATCAGGTCGAAGACTACGCGGCGCGCAAAGGTTGGGATGTCGATACCGCCGAACGATGGCTGTCTCCGGTGCTCAACTACGACGCAGCCAGCACCAAACCGAAGGCGGCGTGAGGACCTCCGTCACGCCGAGAAGAGACGTGCCCTGAGCCGTGCGAGGCGCCTGCGCAGCGCGCGCGCCAGCGGCCGCAACGCGTCTTTGATGCGCTCTTTCAAACGGCGTCCCGACGTCCAGACGGCACTCGTGCGCACCCAGTCCGTCAGCGCATGCTTCAATGGCATGACGTAATCATACCCGCGCTTGAACCACGGGATTTGCATCAGCGCCGGTTCCGTCAACATGAACAGGCGCGCCAACAACGCTGTGCCCGCGATTTTGGCTGTTATGAAAAGGCATGCCGCGCTGACCGCAAAACCCTGCGCGATCAAATACAGCGCGATCAATTTCAGCGGCAGGATCAGGATCGACGGCAGCGCGAAGACGGCCAACGCCCCGTAGGGCGGCAAGCGCTTGACGTGATTTTCAAGCGCCGCAATGGGCCGCCAATTCGCCAACCGACCGAGGAGTCGCGCGAGCGGGTACCAACCCCATTCTTCGAATACGACGACGATGGCGACGGCGAGAGCCAGCACATGGCCAAGCAGTACCCGAACCGCCAGCGCCAGGTGACGCAGCGCCGATGTCAGGTGCGCGACGGCAGCTCTGCAATGACCGAGAGCGCCCGCGTGGAGAAATTTTGGTCGCGGCATGTCACCCTTTTACACCTCAGCTGTTGGAAACTGCTTAAGCCGCAACGTTTCAGCCATCAGCGGGCCGCGAAACCGTGTGGCTAGTGCAACATCCGGTGTGGCTAAACCTCAAGTGCCTCCTTTTTGACCTATTGAACAATGATCAATGCACGTCGAGAGTGCACGTCGCGTCTTATGAAGCGGCCGTCCACAGGAGGCTCGTTCGAGCAGCATCGAAAAGGACGAGGCGTGGAAAACTCTCTGACCGGTCGTTATCGAACAACGTTCAATTGAGCCATACAGGGCAGAAAAGTCAGCCGAATCAATTGTGGCAGAATCCGGCATCTGAGCACCTCGCCGAGCATGCCGATTCGACCGTTCCCCACGTGTTCCAAGGCCGTTTCGAGCTTTTCCACACCTCAAAAATAAAAGGCTTTTTCATATGAAAATCAATGGATTAATTGCCTCGACATGCCATCTATTGTGAGCTTCGAAGTGGGGGGTGCGGTGTCCTGTTGCACATTTGCCGATTGCGCCGCCCGGCACGTTTCGTCATGTTCCTGACACAGCGGCGACGCGAGAGGGCCACCGACCTTCCACAAGTCGACGGTCGTGTCTTCCGCTCATGCATACGTGCCAGGCGTCATTCGAATTCCAACCCTGAGCACGATTTCTAGTCATCAACGTAAACTGGTAATGCGGGGTAATGCGCATGGGAGACTCTAAGTTCCCAGATCTGTCACCAGATCAACTCGTCGGCTACAAAGCTGGCGATGCCGAGGCCAGAGGCCTCGATGTTTTCGAAACGGCAGGAACCATCAAATGGTTCGATGCGTCGAAAGGCTATGGTTTCATCGTGCCGGACAATGGTCTTGCCGATGTTCTGCTTCACGTTACATGCTTGCGAGCCGGCGGCTATCAGGTCGCCTATGAAGGCGCCCGCGTGCATTGTGAAGTGCTTCGCCGGCCGAAAGGCTTGCAGGCGTTTCGAATTCTGTCGATGGACGAAAGCACGGCAATCCATCCGTCGCAACTGCCGCAACGGACGCACGTCATCGTGCAGCCGGAAAGCAGCTGGGAGCGGGCCATGGTGAAATGGTTCAACCGTGTGCGCGGTTTCGGGTTCTTGACACGGGGTGAAGGTACGCCCGATATCTTCGTGCACATGGAGACGCTGCGTCGCTTCGGCTTCACGGAATTGCGACCCGGACAAATGGTTCAGGTCCGCTTCGGTGGTGGCTCCAAAGGCAGCATGGCCGCAGAACTTCGTCCCGACGGGGCGACCAGCAACTTGCCGCCGCAACACTGAGGCTGAAGACATATGCGTGGTAACGCGCTCGTCCAGGATCATCGTCGAAGGGTCGCGCATGTCGCGGCCCTTTCCCGCGTTTTGGCGACGCTTGTCGCCTTGCTCATAACGTTTGGTACCGCCAGCGACAGCGTAGCCCAGGTTCCGATGCGACGTGACCAGATCATCCTCAAGACGGCAACGGGCGACAAGACCATCCAAGCTGAAATCGCCGAGACGTCTGATCAGAAGGCGATGGGTTTGATGTTCCGCACGCAGCTTGCCGACACGGCCGGCATGCTGTTTCCATATACGCCGCCGACCGAAATCACGATGTGGATGAAGAACACCTTCATTCCACTCGACATGGTGTTCATCAAGGCAGACGGCACCGTTCATCGTATCGCTGTGCGCACGGAACCGCTGTCGGAAAAAGTCATCGCCTCAGATGGCGAATGTGCAGCGGTGCTTGAATTGGCGGGCGGTGCGGCCGAGCGGCTCGGCCTGCAGCCCGGCGATCGCGTCCTGCACGCCTTGTTTTCACCGAAGAAATAACGTGCTGCTCCGTTAAGTCTGGACGTCAGAACACGCTGTGCGTGCTTCTATGCGCGCCGGCGACGAACCGCGTGACGCCGCGCGGTAATGCCTTGAGGGCGCGTTTGATGCCCTCACGCACGTGCGCCAGATAGACGTCTGCATACAGTCGTCCGAGCGGCGATAGCGCAATGGCGTGATCGGATACGGACACAACCGTATCGGCCCATTCCATTTTATACTCATGGCGTGGCGCCAGGAAATCATACACTTCGACTCCGTCGGCATAGGCAGTCTGCAGGGCCACTTCCAGGTGATGATTGCCGGCGCCGACTTTCTCGAATTTGAGGGCGTAGGCGAGGATGTGAATGGCGCGCCGACCTTTGCAGGTGACCGAGATCGACACGTCGGCGCATTCGCCGTTGGACGTCAGCTGCGAAATGGCGACGCCACATGGCCGCGACGTCGATGCAACGGCATCGGCGAAAAACGCGTCGATGCGTGCATCCGCAAAGGCTTTTGAAATCAGCCCGCGGCTGTTCAGCCAGGCGCGCTTGAGCGTCATGGTGGCTCGTGCCGCGCCGGCTGCGTCCGGCGTCCCCGCGAGAACGTTGATCTCGATCGGACCACGCTCTTCCAGTCGACGAAGTTGGCGGCGGCGGTTTTTTCTCAGTTTCGTCGAGAAGCGCTGTTCGAAATCGGCATAGGTCGGGGCGGCCGACAAAGTCGCGGCCGGTGCCTCTTCCGTCGACGTGGTGCGAAATCCTTCGGCGGTCAGCAGGGGCGCGATCGTGGCGTCGCTGCGCACCTTGGCAAACCGGACGAGATCTGGTTTCGCCATTTGTAGAACGAAATCCCATGATTGTTGCAGCACCGCGTCCCGATCCGGCATCGCGGCGACCAGGACGTCGCCATACTGGCCGACCGGCGCTCCCATGAACGCCAGCTGGCGCAGACCGACAGCACGGTCGATCACGAGTGGCCAAACGACGACAAGCCGGCCGCCGCGTCGGCCGGTAACGATGGCGAGTTCGGTTTGAGCCGACAGGTAATGGTTTGCCCAGTGCCAGAGCCAGTTGAACGTCAGGAACATGTGCTCGCTGCGGCCTGCCTCCGCGAACAGGGCATTCCAGTCGGCCTCGAGCGCGTCGAAGTCCGCGCGCGTGCGCAAATATGCAAACGCAACCGGCTCTTGCGCCGAGGCAAGCGACTGTTTCGTCGGCTTGGCATCGATCTGCGTCCGCTCGGAAATCACCGACGGGGCTTGCTCGCGGATCATGATGTCGGCGGCGATTGAGGACATGGGACTTCCGAAGGGCCGCGTTGCGTGTCACGGCTCGGAAGCAAGCGGTATGCCAACGCGCGACGGGAGACTGCCGACGATCCAATGGCCATCTGCCCATTGAACCGTCGGCACCGGCTCAGCGATCGTTACTCGGCCGTTCGCCATCCGCGGACGGCTTACCTTGGCGCGCAGGCCCAAGGCCCTGGCCGGCAGGTGGTGGCTGCGACCTGTTGGGAGGCGACCAGGGCGTCGGTACCGGGCCCGCGACCGGCGCAGGTCGTATGCCCGGCGGATTTCCGCCGGCGGGTGGGGTAGGTGGCTGAGTCGTCGGTCGCGGCGGATCGACTCTGG
>JANOAW010000610.1:0-2175 GCA_031411355.1 Hyphomicrobiaceae bacterium
CCATGCTCGAATGTGCGATGCCGCGGGCGGGATCGGTCATAGCCTTGCCCATAGCCATGGCGACGTTGAGGAAGAACTGATCGTTGGCACCGATGAATGCCAGCACGCGGGCCAGATCGCTGAGCCCCTCGGCCGAGGTAGCAGCCGTGCGCGCGAGCGAGGGCGCAAGCTGGCGCAGCAGCAACCCTGAGCAGCCGACGTTGCGCTGGTGCATTTCGTCGCCCATCGACAGGCCACGCGCGATCAACGGCTTCAAGGCCATGCCGCCCATATCGATCAAAGCGCGTGACAGGGCGGGGCCAAGACCGGTGGTCAGCCATCGGATGCGATCCAGCACTTCGGCATCGTTGCCGCCAAAGCGCATGACTTTGCCGAGGCCCTCGTTGATGGCGCAATAAGCGCGATTGCCGAACGTGCGGTTCTCGACCACCAGCAACATTTGCGACGCCGTGGTCATGCCGGTCATCGGCCCGACGCAGTCGTGGTGATGGTTCGGCTCGAACGTGAATTCACCCGCAGCCGCCATGTGTTCGGCCTCGTCGAGCGATTGCGCTAAGCCCTCGAACACGGCGATCCCAGTGACGGCGCCGCGCATGGGGCCGCACATCCGCTCCCAACCGATCGGCGGGCCGGAATGCAGAATCATGTGCCGGGTGAGCCGAGGACAGGCAACGGACGCCGGGATGCAATCGATGAGCACCGGATCCGCCGCGAGGATGCGCCGCAGTGCCTCGGCATTGGCTGCGTCAATGCGGGTGGCGATATCGGACATGCGGGTTCTCGTGACACGGGTATCGTCCGGCAAAGCGCAAAGCCATCTGGATGTCCAGACCTACGAGGTCTCAGCGACCACGGCGCGACTGTGAATACGCCAGTGCCGCCGCGCCAATCGCGGCGAAGATGGCCCACATTGCGGACGTCTGCAGGTCGGCTGCCATGACGAAGCGTTGGAAGCCGAAGAAGAACACGCCCGCCAGCAACGCGTGGCCCACGATTTTCATCACGTCGGGCATGGTCGAATGCTCCCTGATCACAAGAAAGCCCTGCAGCATGGCTGCAGGGCTGACGTATCGTCGCGTTCAGTCAACGACGTTACTTGTCGATGTTGGCTTCGCCCTGATCTTTGATGAAGATCATGCCGATGACGAAGGTCATCAAGGCGAAGCACACCGGATACCAGAGACCGTAGTAGATATCGCCAGTACCGGCATTCATTGCGAACGCGGTCGCTGGCATCAAGCCACCGAACCAGCCGTTACCGATGTGGTAGGGCAGCGACATGGCGGTGTAGCGGATGCGGGTCGGGAAGAACTCGACCAGAGCCGCAGCGATCGGGCCATAGACCATGGTGACGTAGATCACCATGACGAACAGCAGACCAATCAGCATCAGAGCGCGCGGATCGGACAAAGCGCCGAAGAAGCTCGTCACCTTGATGATGTTCTTGTCGCCCGGCGCCGGGTAGCCCGCTGCAACCGCCGCTTTGCGGACGTTGGCAGCGAAATCTTTGTCGACCACGACGTCCGCACCGTTGACGCTGACCGTCGTTTTGGCACCAGCCGGTGCATTGGTCAGATTGTACTTGATCGCGGCTGCTGCGAGCGCACGACGGGTCGTGTCGCAAGGTTTGGTGAACGCGCCGGCAGTGGCGCGGTAGCCCGTCGGGTCGAACACGCTGCCACACTCGGCAGGATCGGCCTTGATCTCGACTTTGACTTTTTCAAGTGCTGTCGCGAGCTGCGGATTGGCGATGTCCGTCAGCATCTTGAAGATCGGGAAGTAGGTCAACGCCGCGATGAGGCAGCCGGCCAGGATGATCGGCTTGCGGCCGATTTTGTCCGACAGGATTCCGAACACGATGAAGAACGGCGTGCCGATGATGAGCGACCAGGCGATCAACACGTTGGCGGTCAGCAGGTCGACGTTCAGGATGCTCTGCAGGAAGAACAGCGCATAGAACTGACCGGTGTACCAGACCACAGCCTGACCGACGACGAGGCCGAACAGGGCGAGCAGCACGACTTTGAGGTTTTTCCACTGACCGAAGGCTTCGCTGAGCGGCGCTTTCGACTGTGTGCCTTCGGCTTTCATCTTCTGGAACGCCGGGCTTTCGTTCAGCGTCAAGCGGATGAAGATCGAGATGATCAGCAGCACGATCGAGCCGAGGAACGGAAT
>JANOAW010000611.1:0-3864 GCA_031411355.1 Hyphomicrobiaceae bacterium
GACGGTGATCCCGGTGAAGAGCAGTGTCGCCCAGAAATTTGCACGCATGGCGGTGGTTTCCAAATAGGTGCCGCACGGACGGACTTGCAAAGCCAATCTCACACATGCGATCTGACGATTGTCGAGACCCCGCATGGAAAAAAGCGTAGTCTTCTCCGACACGCGCGGGTGCGAACGTGGACGCGGAACCAGGAGCGGTGCCATGATCGACTTTCATGCCGAACCGATGCCCGGCGAGACGCGACCCTTTTCGCGCGCGACCTGCGCCGCCGGCTTGATTTTCGTTTCCGGTCATTCAGCCCCCCACGATCCGGCCCGCGGCGTGCATCGCGGGGCGACACCGGCCGACGAGGTTCGCAACGCGCTCGAGGTCGTCCGCTCGATCCTGCAGGCGTGTGGTAGCGACCTCGACCGGGTCGTGCAGGTGACGATGTTGATCACCGACCCCGCCGACTACGACGCGTGCAATGCAGAATATGTCAGACATTTTCCGGGCGGCCTACCGGCCCGCCACACGGCGCGCTTCGGTGTGCCGACCGACGCGCGCGTGGCGTTTTCGTGTATCGCGCTGGCCAAGCAATGATAAAAATCCTCCTGACCCACACGTCCCACATGCGCGCCAACTATTACGGCGAGCGGGCAACAGCCGGATTGCGCGGCTTGGGGCACCTCATACTCATCGACGACGATGTCGCGCTGTCACCCGAGCGTCTGATCCAAGCTGCTGCCGATGCCGACCTCGTGGTCAGCGACCGCTTGACGCCGGCGCCTGCCGAGATCTTCGCGGCCTTGCCGCAATTGAAAGCGTTCCTGCGTTGCGCGGTCGACATCCGCAACATCGATGTGGACGCGGCATCGATTGCGGGTGTGCTGGTGACCCACGCCCGGCCGGGCTTCGCTCGCTCCGTGACCGAGTTGACCGTCGGTTTCCTGGTCGACCTCGCGCGCGGCATCTCGCGTGCTTCATGCGCCTATCAGTCGGGACGTGAGGTCGAGATACGGATGGGCCGCCAATTGGCCGGCAGCACGCTCGGCATCATCGGCTATGGCGTCATCGGCCGCCAACTCGCAGATGTCGCCATAGCCCTGGGCATGACGGTGCTGGTCACCGATCCGCACGTGTTGATCGACGACGCGCGTCTCGTCCAGGTAACGTTGGACCGCCTGTTGGCTCAATCTGATCACGTGGTGTGTCTGGCGATCGCAACCGCTGCGACAGAAAATCTGATCGACGCCGCAGCGCTGCGCCGGATGAAGCGCGACAGCGTGTTCGTCAACGTCTCGCGCGGCAATCTGGTGGACGAAGCGGCCCTCGCGACGGCCCTCTCCGACGGGTGGATCGCGGGTGCGGCCTTGGATGTCGGTCGCGCCGTCGACCAGATGCCGACGCCTGAGATCGCCGCACTGCCGAACGTGATCGCGACGCCACATATCGGTGGACTGACGCCGCAGGCTATCGAGGCTCAGGCCTTCGACACCGTCGAGCAGGTCCGCATCCTGGTCGCCGGCGGCGTGCCGCATGGCGCCGTCAACGTGGAGCAGTGGCGGCGGCGCGTCTGATTGGCGAAGCGCCGATTTATCGGGCCAGGCTCGGCAGCCATAGCGTGATGGCCGGAACATACGTCACCAGCATCAGCACGATGAACATGACGATGTAGAATGGCCAGATGGTCTTGGTCACCTGCTCGATCGTGACCTTGCCGATGGCACAGCCGACGAACAACACCGAGCCGACCGGCGGCGTCAACAGGCCGATGCCGAGGTTGACGATCATGATGATGCCGAAGTGCACGGGATCGACGCCGAGCTTGGTGATGATCGGCAACAAAATCGGCGTGCAGATCAAAATCAGAGGCGCCATGTCCATCAGGCAGCCGAGGATCAGCAGCATGATGTTGATCAACATCAGGATGACGTACTTGTTTTCCGACAGCGTCAAAAAGAAGGTCGTCACCTTGGCCGGCACTTGCATCAGGGCGACGATGTAGCCGAAGGCGGATGCGAAGGCGATCAGGATCATGACCATAGCCACGGTCTTGACCACGCGGTGCAACAGCAGCGGCAGATCGCGCCAAGCGTAGTCCTTGTAGACCAGCATCGTGACGAAGAACGAATAGAGGCACGCGACCGCCGCTGATTCGGTCGCCGTGAACACGCCGGTCAGAATACCGCCGAGGATGATGATCATCGTGCCGAGACCCCACAGGGCATCGATGGTGATCTTGACGGCGTCGCGCGCCGCGATCGGCTTACCCTTGGGGTAGCCTTCGCGGTAGGAGACGATCAGCACGTAGATCGCGAGGGCGAGACCCAACAGCAGCCCGGGCAACACGCCGCCGAGAAACAGGCTCGCGACCGAGATGCCGCCGCCCGCCGCCATGGAGTAGATCACCATGTTGTGGCTCGGCGGAATGAGGATCGCCTGCAAAGACCCCGAGATCGTGACGTTGACCGCGAACAGGCGCGGATATCCCTCCTTGACCATCTGCGGAATGAGCACAGAGCCGATCGAGGACGTGTCGGCGACGGAGGAACCCGAAATGCCGGCAAAGAAGGTCGACGCGACGATATTGACCAAGGCCAACCCGCCGCGCACGAAACCGACCAGCACGTTAGCGAAAGCGACCAGCCGTCGCGCCATGCCGCCTTCGGCCATGATAGCGCCTGCGAGCACGAAGAACGGAATAGCGAGCAGGGAGAATTTCGCGATGCCGTCGGAAACTTTGATCATGACAGCTTCGTAGGGAATGCCGATCCAGTAGGCGCCGAACAGAGCCGCCATGCCCATGGCATAGGCGATCGGCGCACCGATCAGCACGAAGAAGAAAAAGGCGATGATCAGAACCAGCGCGTCCATCGTCGTCTCGTATTTTTGCGGGGAAGCCAGTCTGGTCGCGGCGGCCTTAGTCATTCAGCGCTGATCGGTTCTCGATAGACGATGCTGTCGGGGGGAGGTGGCCCGATCCACAACTTCTCGACGATGAACAAGAGCGTAATCAAGCCGCTGAGCGGGATCGGCAGATATGTGATCCCGACCGAGAGAAATGGAAACTCACCGACGACCTGATACCAGACCTTCTGCGCGAGGCCGGTGCCGTAGACGATCATGAACAGGCAGATGCCGATCATGGATGCGTCGACGAGCCAGAGCAGTGCGCGCCCCGCTGCGGGTGGAACGGTATCGGCCAGGAAGCGGACGGAGATGTGGGATTGGGCGCGATAACAGGCGGCGCCGCCGAGAAACGAAAACACCACCATCAACAGCACCGACATGGGTTCGGGCCAAGCGGCTGCGGAATTCAGCACGTAGCGCGTAAACACCCCGTACGGGATGACCAAGGTCATGATCACCATGGCGACGGCCGAGATTGCGATGCAGGCGACGTACAGCACGTCCATGGCCCGCCGATAGCTGGTCTGCATGATCTCGATGTCCCAAGGTCGGACGCAGGGCGCCGAAGGTGTCTGACCGAAGTCAGACACCACGTTCATGCGCCGCGTTAGTCGGCTTCAAAGCGGGACTTACTTGACGTCCTGGATGCGTTTGACGAGGGCCGCATACTTCGCCCCGTACTTGTCCCAGACCGGCTTGACGGCGTCCTGGAAGGCCTTCTTGTCGGTGAACTTGACGATCTCGATGCCGGCCGCCTTCATTTTGGCGAGAGATTCTTCCTCGGCCTTGTACCAGAGCGCGCGCTGCTCAAATTGAGCCTCCCGACCGGTCTTGGCGACCAGCGCCTGATCGTCCTTTGAAAGGGTGTCCCAGGTCTTCTTCGAGAAAACCAGGATTTCCGGGATGATCAGATGCTCGGTCTGCGAAATGAACTTGGCGACTTGGAAATGGTTCTGCGCGATGTAGCTGGG
>JANOAW010000612.1:0-2413 GCA_031411355.1 Hyphomicrobiaceae bacterium
GCGACTGGACCGCCGAGCAGGTCGCCGCCGGTGCCGGCACAGGCACCGAGCAGCAGGGCCGATGTGAGCACGGCAAGGACATGAGCGCGACGGACGAGGGCCATCACGGGCTTGGGAGCTGACATTCGGGTCTCCGATGAACGCAGGTGCGCGCAAACACGCGAGCGAGTGCCAGAGACGCCGGTAAATGGTCTGGCTTGCCGTGACGGTATCGGACAGCGGTCAAAAAAGCTTTAATTGGCGGCTCGATTTGATACGGCTGATCAAATGTAAAGTCGGCTACGGCCAGAACCACGCGACCACAATACAGCCGATCACGGCGGTCAGTGCCAGCCGCCGCATCAGTCGACAGCTGTCACACCCCGGTGCGCTGTCGGTCATGGCTCGTCTCGATACCGCAGCACGGGCGCGAGGCCGGCAGCACCTGCCTCGAAGTGGGCCGCAAGCATCGTCGGCGCTTCGGCGAAGGCGATCTCATCCGCGACGAGCCCATCCAGCGCCGGCAGATCGAGAAGCCGCACGGCCGCGTCCATACGCCGTCGATAGCTCCAGCGCGGGCGCCGGCTCGGCGACACCTGTCCGACCTGCGACGACACCAATTTCAGCCGCTTGGAATGGAACGGCCCCCCAAGATCGATGGTCACGGGCTTGTCGCCATACCATGACAGTTCGATGATGGTCGCCTCGTTCCCGGCCAGGCCAATCGCCGTATTCAGCCCGGCCTGTGTCACGGACGTGTGCACGACGATATCACAATCTCCGATCGCGCTCTGCTGTGATGTTCCGGCCGCAGCGAACGTCGCGCCGAGCGCTTCGACTGTCGCGCGACGGCTGGCATCGACATCGACCACGAACACCTCGGCGCCGGGAAGTTTTGCGGCAATCGCCGTGACCATCAAGCCGACAACCCCTGCGCCGACGACGACGATACGGTCACCCGGTCCAGCACCGGCATCCCACAAAGCGTTCAACGCCGTTTCGGCATTGGCGGCGAGCGTCGCGCGTCGTGGCGGTATCGACTCCGCAATGGCCACCAGCATCGAGACGGGTGCATTGAACACGTCCTGGTGCGGATGCAGACAAAACACCGTGCGCCCTTGCAGGTGCGCGGGGCCGATTTCGACACGGCCGACAGCGCAATAGCCATATTTGACCGGGAACGGAAACTGGCCGGACTGCAGCGGAGCTCTCATGCGCTCGTATTCGCTGGCGCCGATCCGACCGGAAAACACCAGTCGCTCCGTGCCTCGACTGACGCCGCTGTACAGGGCACGTACTTGCGCCTCATCGGCCTTTGGCGGCCCGATCTGTTCCGGCCTGAGTTCGATCACACCCGGCTTCACATACCACAGGGCACGCGCGATTTGGTGACGGCCCGTCGAGCGGCGCGTGATCATCAAAGCATCTCCTGGTCACGATCGCGTGCGCACGAACAAATATCCGCACGCACATCTGGATACCTCAAAACGTCCGGTCGCTACAGTTGCTTGACCGTCACGGCTTCCGGCTGGCTCTTGGCTCGAACAGCGTGTAGCGGAGGGCGGGAAAATTCGGGGGAATCACCATGCTCACAATCTACGACAGTGTGGACGGCAAACTCGTCAAACGCGAACCAGCTGCCGGTATCGGTGCCCATCCGGTGTGGATCGATCTCTACACACCGACGAAGGACGAAGAGCTTCTGGTCGAACAGACCCTCGGCATTAAAATCCCGACACGCGAAGAGATGCAGGAAATTGAGGTCTCCAGCCGCCTCTATCAGGAGGGCGGCGCGCACTACATGACGGCAGTCGTTCTTCACTTGAAGACATTGGAGCCGAAGCCGGCGCTCGCGACGAATAGCCGGCGCATCCAGGAGGAGCCATTGCCGCCGATACCGTCGGCGACCCCCGTCACTTTCGTGCTCGCCAAGAATGCGCTCGTCACCGTCCGTTACGAAATACCCCGCGCGCTCGAAATTTTCCTCGCCCGCAACCAGAAGGGCGACAACCCGTGCCCCCACGGCTGCACCGTTCTCGTCGGCCTGCTCGAGGCCATCATCGATCGAGAGGCCGATCGTGTCGAACGAGAACAAGCGGACATCGACGGCCTCGGCCACAAGATCTTCGATGTGCGAGGCGGCCAGCGCTCCAAGAACCGTCGCTTCGAATTGGCTATCAAAGGCATCGGCCGCGGCGGCGAAATCACCACGCGCTCACGCGAAAGCCTGCAATCGATCGATCGCCTGCTCACCTATCTCGCCTTCGTCATGGGCGAGCGCAACGATGACAAGCATGTTCGCGCCCGCGTAAAGACCGCCAGTCGGGATGTCTCCGGACTGAACGATCAGGTGAGTTACCTCTCGAACAAGTTGCAATTCCTGCTGGACGCCACGCTCGGTATGATTTCCATCGAGCAGAACAACATCATCAAG
>JANOAW010000613.1:0-2942 GCA_031411355.1 Hyphomicrobiaceae bacterium
GCAATCCGTTCCGGGCCTTCACTCGCGCGGTCGCCGAAATGGTAGTCGACACCGATGCCGCCGCCGAGATCGAGGCGCTCGACAGCAAGACCTTGGCCACGCAGCTTCACGGCCATGTCGCGAACCCGCTCGAAGGCTGCCGCGAGTTCACCGAGTTCGAGAATCTGGCTGCCGATATGGGTTGCGATACCGAGCATGCGAACGCCCGGCAGATTGGCGGCTTTGACGTAGATGCGCTCGGCTTCGGCGATCGACACGCCGAATTTGTTGGCGTCTGATCCGGTGGTGATTTTGGCGTGTCCGCCGGCGCCTACGTCGGGATTGATGCGGATCACGGCTGCCTGGCGCTTACCTTTGGCCGAGGCGATCGCAGACAACAGGTCGAGTTCGCTCTCGGTCTCGACATTGATCTGATAGATGCCCTGGTCGACCGCGAAAGCCAATTCCTGGGCCGACTTGCCGACGCCCGAAAAAACGATTTTGCGGGCGGGAATGCCGGCTGCCAAGGCGCGGCGGATCTCGCCCTCCGACACCGTGTCGGCTCCGGACCCGCGCTTGGCGAGCGTGCGCAAAACGGCCAGATTCGAGTTTGCCTTCATGGCAAAGAAAACATGATGCTTCGCGTCAGGGCCCCGCGCGCCGACGGCATCGGCGAACAGGTCATAGTGCCGGCCGAGCGTCGCGGTCGCGTAGCAATAGAAGGGCGTGCCGACTTTGGCTGCGATGGCGTCGAGCGCGACGTCCTCGGCATGGAGCACGCCGTTGCGATAGGTAAAATGGTGCATGGGCTTACGGCTACTTGGCCAATTCCTTGTCGATCTTGTCGAACATATACGCCCACTTGGCTGTCTGCGTCTCGACCAGTGAGGCCATGGCGAGCTTCAGCTCGGCCAACGATTTGCAATCAGCGCCATCGCTCGCCTGGGAGTTGATGGTGATCAAGAGCTGCTCGGATTTTTCATCGAAGCTCGAAATCGTATCGTCGCGGACGAACGTGGCGCCGCCGGTCATCAGCTGCTCGTTCGTCCAACCGCGCTTGTCCTTCAGCGCGCGCAGGCGGCTCTGGAATTGTGGCGCGTTCTTTTGAGCGACTTCGACCAGCGTCGCCGATGCTTGATCGACGACCGCCTCGAACTCGGCGCGTTGACAGGTCTCCGCGTTGGCCGAAGTCATCGCAACGGCACACACAGCGGCGATCGACAGAAATCCGACGACCCTCATCCCACCCACACCGTACGCCATGACCGCCGACAGCCCTCTGGCAGTGGTCGCGACGCTTAATGGCCAGGGGGCAGGCGGTCGTCAAGTCGCTAATCCCGACACGTGCAGGCTTTGCCGTTGGCCGCCTTTGTCTCGGCGATGGTCGCGCTGAGCAGCGCGTCGATCTCGCCGTACCGCATGGCGTAGCGATCGGCGTAGAGACGCGCCTCGTGCAGACGCAGGGCGGCGATGGCCGCGTCGCGCACTTCCGACGGGGGTGGCGCCGCAAGTTTCAGCTCCGGGTCGAGCAACGCCTTCTGCGCCTTGCTCAACAAACTGAGCGCGTCGCGCTCGCCGAGCAGATCGGCGACCAATGCCGCCGGCAATACCGGTCGTAGCGCTTCGCCGATCTGGGCCGACAGGGTGAAGACGGCATAATCGGCGAGATTTGCGGGCGCCGCCGGTTTGGGCGGCAGGGTTGGCACAATGGGTAATGCCGGCGCGACGAGGGGTGGCGGCGGCACTGTCCCGGCAGGTGCCTGCGCCGCCTGCGTCGCGACGGCTGTGGCATGAGCCTGTTCGGCTTTGGCGCGCGCCTGCTCGACAGCGGTGGCGGCGGCGACCAACGACTGGTACCAGCGCGCCTCGACGACCGCGATGTCACGCGTTCGGGCAGCTGCGAGTTCGCCGAGTTTTTTGGCGTTGCCTTTGAGTTCCTCATGCCGGCGCTTGATCGGCGCGAGTTGGCCCGAATAGAATTCGATCAGCTCTCCGGCGCCGGCGCACAGAACGGGCGTTGCGGGCTGAGACACGTACAGGCGCAGATCCTGCGACAGGCGCTGCACGAGGAACGTCTGTTTGCCGTTTGCCGATACGTCCGGCACCGTGCCGCGTCCATCGACGATATCGTTGACCAATCTTAGAGAGCGCAAGTCTTCGGCGCCCGGCGCGGCCTTGGTGACGATCTCCAGGGGTGGCGGCGGCACAGGCTTGAAGTCGAAGCGAACGCAGCGCTCCTGGCCCCGCACCTCTTTGGTCTCGACGCAGATGCGCTCGGGCTTGGCCGCTTTCGCCGATTTGGCTTTCTGGAACACTTGTGCCGCAAACAACCAGCGTCCCGGCAGGTCGGTCTCGGCCGTGCGCAATTTCCGCAACAGGTCGGCCAGCCCCGGCACGCGCTCCCGACGCAGAGGCTCAAGAGCCTGATAGTAGGCCGCGGCGCACTGGTTCGTCTGAAGCGTTGGCCCAGCGGCAACGGCATTGGCCGGCGGTGCAGCCGGCCTTGGCTGTTGAGCACGGGCCGCGGACATGCTTGCGACCAGGGCGAGCCCCGCCATCGCGAGCCCTCGCCGACACATTTGACCGCGTCCCCCAACCATGCCCGTGCGTCCCAAATCGAGTTGCAAGCCATCGCTTCGCATGGGCCAAAGAGCGGTGCAAGACGCGCTTTGGTCGCCATTGCCGGCCACCCGTGTCGACGACTGGCGAACGGCTCCATGCCGTCGCTCTGAATTGTCGCACTGGCCCCGAATTGTCGCACTGGCATTGGCCGGTCCGCCATTGTAGAGGCTGCATCGAGCGTGTGGTGAACGGGTCGCGCGCGTGGGCAATCGCCTTACGCACGAGCCGGACCGTGCGCACATCCGGCCACGTGGTCGTCGTAACGACGGCCGTCGGCGAAATGGGGCGATGCGGGATGCCGAAGAAGCTCATCATCGATGGTCGTGAAGTCGAGGTCGAAG
>JANOAW010000614.1:0-2399 GCA_031411355.1 Hyphomicrobiaceae bacterium
GCTGACGCACCGCTACGCCGACGGGCGGGTGGCGCTGCACGCGGTGTCGTTCGCGTTGCAACCGGGCGAGCGGGTGGCGCTCGTCGGGCCGAACGGCGCGGGGAAGACCACCCTCTTCCTGCGGCTGTGCGGGGTCCTCCACGGCAAGCCGGGTGAAGTGAGCGTGTGCGGCCTCGACCCGTCGGACGCGAACAAATTCTACGATGAGTTCGTCATGCGGCTGAACGAGTTCATGGGCGCGATCCGGTCGACCGACGTGCTCAAGGACTGTGTCTCCCTCTCAAGGGAGGTGGCGGCCGCCGACTACTACAAGGCGCTCACGCGGTGCCGGAAACTGCTTACCTACGAACAGGGATTGCTCGGCAATGTCCATTCAGGCCTACCAGAACGCGGCGAGGAAGACTGAGTCGCCGCGTCAGACCGAGTATCGCGCCTTTGCCCAGGCGACACGCGGTCTGATCGATGCTGCCAGCCTGCCAATCGATGAAGTCGGGCGCCGCGCCGAGGCGCTGGCGACCAACCGCCGCCTGTGGTCGCTGCTCGCCGCTGACTGCGCGGCCGAGGGCAACCAATTGCCGCAGGCCCTGCGCGCACAGATCATTTCCCTTTCGATCTTCGTCGACCGCCATTCAAGCGCGGTGATGCGCCAGGGTGCGCCGCTCGAAATTCTCATCGAAATCAACCGTTCGATCATGCAGGGGCTGTCCCCCGCGCAGCCCGCGATGGCTGTCGCGCAGCCTTAAAACTGCGTTTACACATCGGTTTTGGTTAGGATTTTCGAAGTACTTTCGTCTCCGCAGCCACACCTCTAATTAAGACCTCTCCTCCATAAGGGTCATATGCAGGCGCAAAACGCGCCAGCGGCCGATCAAAACGATCGGTCTTCGACCCAGAATGGAGACGTGTGTCATGCTCAGCGTGAACTCAAACTATGGCGCGTCCATCGCGCTCCAATCTCTCAACTCCACCAACAAAGAACTGACGCAGGTCCAAAGCAGGATCTCGACCGGTTACAAAGTGTCGAGCGCCCGTGACAACGGCGCCGTCTACGCTATCGCTGAAGGCCAGCGCGCCCGCGTTTCGTCGGTCGCAGCCGTCAAGGATGGCATCGATCGCGCTTCGTCCACGGTCGACGTCGCTCTCGCCGCCGGCAAGTCGGTTGGCGAAATCCTGCAGAAACTCAAGTCCAAAGCTGTCGCTGCTCAGGCTGACGACCTGACCTCCGACCAGCGCGCGGCCCTGCAGGCTGACTTCACCAGCCTGCGTTCGCAGATCGACACCATCGCCAACGCCGCGCAGTTCAACGGCGCCAACCTGGCGAAGGGTTCGGCCTCGCTGAACGTTCTGATCTCCGACCTCGGCGGCTCCACGGCTGCCACCACGGACGGCGTCCAGTCCGTCGCGCTTACCACGCCGGTTTCGGGCTCCGCCCTGCTGGCTAACGTCGGCTCGGCTACGGGCGACATCGCCACGGGCGACCTGATCTCGTTCGACCTGACCGACTCCACCAATGCCGGCACGTTCTCCATCGCGGTGGAAGTGACTGCAGGCATGACCGTCGACAACTTCGTCGCGGCTGTGAACGCTCAGTCGGGCGGCAAGATCTCGGCCTCCTACGACGACAAGGCTGGTCAGTTCACCTACCTGATCAACGACCCGGCCTATGATGACCTGGCTGTCACGTCCGACGGCACGGACGCGACCAATATCGGCGCGGGCGTGGCAACGGCGACGGTCTCGTCGGCTGGCTCGAACACCTTCGCTGTGACCGGCGCCGACTTCTCGCTCTCCGGCGCGATCCTGTCTTCGATCGCTTCCACGGACATCTCGACGTCCACGGCAGCTGCGACGACGGCGTCCACCTCGATCGACACTGCGATCACGGGCCTGAATAACGCCCTGGCGACGATGGGTTCGCAGGCTGCTGCTCTGGATATCCAGAACAGCTTCCTGTCGACGCTGTCGGACACCATCCAGCAAGGTATCGGCAACCTCGTCGACGCTGACCTGGCGAAGGAATCGGCCCGCCTCCAGTCGCTGCAGATCAAGCAGCAGCTCGGCGCGCAGGCCCTCTCGATCGCCAACCAGGCGCCGTCGCTGGTCCTGTCGTTCTTCCGCTAATTCCACAGGCGAAAGGCCGGCTCGACCGGCTTGCCGCCAACGGACAGGCAAAAAAGGGGGCGGGGCTTCGGCTCCGCCCCTTCCTTTTTTGCCTAGCTGCAGCGGCCCTTGCGCCCGGCAAATCGTGCCGGGGGGTAAATTTGAATCAGCTATTCATTAGAGGTCGAGGCGCCGCGTTAACCGCAGGAAGGCCTGATACAAGGGGATCCTGGAGAGCCTGTTAACCTTAACAGACTGGCACGAGACTTGAAGTCAGAGTTCCTGTCCAGGCCCGTAGC
>JANOAW010000615.1:0-5655 GCA_031411355.1 Hyphomicrobiaceae bacterium
ACTTGCACCAGCCGGCCGGCGGCGATGCATGTGGGGGCAGTTCGGCCCACGGGCGCACCGGTGCCGGCACGCGCCTGCGTCAACGTGTGCACCTCGGCCATCATGGCGACCAGAGCCCCGACCGCGAGCATCAAATGCCCGACGAGATCGCCGGCCAGGCCATCCAAACTGACAGACAGCGGGTCCGGTGACACGGGATCACCGATCAATGGCCGCAGCAATGGCCACGTGCCCGCCATCACAACAGCTGCCAGCGCGATAGTGTCATTAACGGGTGTGTTGATGGTTCGAAGACGTGCGCCTGCGACGACGAGCCCGACCGAGGTTGCGGCATAAACTCCGAACACGGCATAGCTGAAGGCTTCGAGTTCGCTCATGGAAACACTTCGGCCGTCCGACGCGCGCACTGTAGCGCAGCGGGTGACAACTCCCTGGCAGTCTTGGCAGTCTTTGAAGCCTTGAAGTCTTGGTAGCGAGAGGCGGACTTGAACCGCCGACCTAAGGATTATGATTCCTCCGCTCTAACCAACTGAGCTATCCCGCCGGACCCAAGGAACCGCGTACCTATGGCCGGCCGTCCCGCCTGTCAAGGCCGTCAGATCAGGTCGTCGCGCCAAAGACACGTTCGAACGATTGGCGCAGTGCAACGTCGGCGTCGGACATTGTCACGGGCAAACCGAGATCGACCAGCGAGGTGACGCCGTGCTCGCGGATGCCGCAGGGGACGATGCCGGAGAAGTGGGCGAGGTCAGGTTCGACATTGAGACTGACGCCGTGAAACGACACGCCGTGGCGTACGCGAATGCCGATCGCGGCGATTTTATCTTCGCGCCCGGGGGCGAGGTTGGGCCGGGCGACCCAGACGCCGACGCGGCCAGCCCGTGTCTCACCTTTGACATTGAACGCGGCGAGGGTGGCGATGATCCAGCTTTCAAGCTTGCCGACGAAGCGGCGCACGTCGCCGCCGCGCCGGCGAACGTCGAGCATCACATATGCGACGCGCTGTCCGGGGCCATGATAGGTGTATTGGCCACCGCGGCCGGCCTCGTAGACGGGAAATCGATCAGGTGTCAGCAGGTCCGCCGGCTTGGCGCTGGTTCCTGCAGTATAGAGTGGCGGATGCTCCAATAGCCACACACATTCCGCGGCGCTCCCCTCGGCAATGGCCGCAACACGTTTTTCCATGGCGTCGACAGCTGCGAGATAGGCGACGGGGTGGTCGCTGATCCGCCACTCGATGGCGGTGTCTCGCGGCCCAGGCGATGTCATGTGCTGCCCGCTCCGCCGCGAAAGCCGGTCGCGACGACGTACAGTTCGGCGCTTTCGGCGCGGCTTGCAGGTGGCTTTACATGGCGGACGGTCGTGAAATCACGTTTCAACGCCTTCAGCAGATCGCCCTCGCTGCCGCCTTGGAACACTTTGCACACGAACGCGCCGCCCGGCGTCAGGACTTCGATTGCGAAAGCATAGGCGGTTTCGGCCAGCCCCATGATGCGCAGGTGATCGGTGTTGGTGTGCCCGGTGGTCGGCGCCGCCATGTCGGAGAGGACGATGTCGGCACGTCCGTCACGTAGCAGTGCCCTGAGTTGGTCATCGGCGCCCGGATCGGTGAAATCGAGTTCGAGAATATGCACGCCGGGGATGGGATCGACGCCGAGATAGTCGATGGCTGCGACTTGCCCGACCTTGCCGTCCGTAGCTGTCGCACGCACGCGTTCGGCTGCGACCTGGCTCCATCCCCCTGGCGCCGCACCGAGATCGATGACGCGCTGCCCCGGTTTCAACAGTTTATATTTGTCGTCGATTTCGATCAGCTTGTAGGCCGCGCGCGAACGCCAGCCGTCGCGTTTAGAGGCCTGGACATAGGGATCGTTCAAATGGCGTTCGAGCCATTCTTTCGACGAGCCGGTGTGTTTGTGGTTTTTGACGCGCACTTTCATCTGGCGCGAACCACCGCCCCCGGTCTTGGGGGCGTTGATCGACTTGCGTATCGGGGGTTTGGTCATGATCTCGGTGCGACGGGAGCTGGTCGTGAACGATCCCGAGGACGACACATACGGTCGGCGAGCGATCGACACTGCGTTGCCCGTCATGTGTGGACTGCGCTTAGGATGCAAGGCCTAATTGGCGAAAACCTGCCATGAAGCCGTGTGAGGCTTTGCTCAGCGTTTACGCCTGCTCGATCAGGAACCCGCCGAAAAACGCCGCCAATGCCTCGTGCGCATCGAGCGGCAAGACATCGGCGACGTACTGATCGGGGCGGACAACCACGACGCAGCCGCGCGTGCGGTCGATGCCGCGCATTGCGAAGATATCGTTGCCACTCTTGATGTCGGCGCAGAACATCTTCTCGTAGTCGCGTAAGCCGAGCCGCCCTTTCGCTGGCAGCAGCAGCGTCGGCAAACGTGCGAGATCCAGATCACGGAAGCTCTGTTGGAAAACACAACGCACGTCGATGACCGCGTCAATGTCGGCTGCGGTAGGCGTGTATCGACGTACTGGAGAGGTGTCAGAGGTCTGCAGGAAATCGCACAGCGTCTTGATCGACGACGCCGGCGCGTGTGGGTCGGTTGAATCCGCGAAGGCGAACACGCGCCATCGGCCATCGGCCTTCATGGTGTCGCCGAGCCGCATCGGCTTGCCATCCGCGAGACGGACCACGGGCGCTGAATGAAAGCGCTTGCCGATAACGAGGCCGGTCGCAAGATGTTGATGTCGTGCCTGGGCGGTGAGCGTCGACGGCGCGTAGCGTGTGGCCGTGCCGGCCGTGTAGTGACCGTGTCTGACGAAATATCGCTGCACGTCCGCGGGGTCGACGCCTGAATTGTTGTCCGCTGTTCTCAGGGGCGCACTGAGCATCTTGGCCCATGCGCGGTCGAAATCGATCAACTCGGCGGCGATGGCCTGACGCTCGGCTGAGTAACTGTGCAGCAACGATTCGCGAGATCGGCCGGATAAAACGGCTGCCAACTTCCAACCGAGATTGAAACTGTCCTGCATGGACACATTCATGCCCTGCCCGGCCTTGGGGCTATGCGTATGGCAAGCGTCGCCGGCGATGAAGACATGCGGCTGGCGGTGAGCGCGGTCCGTGTCCGGGACGTCGTCGAACCGGTCGCATAGCCGCTGGCCGATTTCGTAGACCGACCACCACGCCACTTCTTTCACGTCGAGTGCATAGGGGTGGAAAATGCGCTGGGCCGCAGCAATCAGCCGGTCGATGGTGATGTTGCGGCTCGAAACCCGTTCGTTCGGGTTGAGTTTGTCGAGTTCGACATAGAGGCGCACAAGGTAGCCGCCCTCGCGCGGGATCAGCACGATGCTGCCTTCGCTGGCGGATTGGATCAACGCCTTCATGCGGATGTCGGGAAAGTCCGTGACCGCGAGCACGTCCATGACGCCCCAGGCCTGGCTCGCAGAATCGCCGCGCAACTTGAGGCCGAGCGCTTGACGCACCGCGCTGCGTGCCCCGTCACAGCCAACGACATACTTGGCGCGCACGGTTTCGATGCTGCCTTCGTGACCGGGGTCGGTGCGTTCGAGGTCGACCGCCACGGGATGGGTGGCGGCGCTCATCCTATCGACGCTGAGTGAGCGGAACCTGCGCGCATAATCAGGTGAGAAGCGGTTGGCCGACTTGGCCATCAGGTCAAGATAAAAGTCGTGAATCCGCACTTGATTCAAGATGACATGAGGAAACTCGGAAAGTCCGTCCTCGACGTCCTGAATGCGGCCGTGGCGCACGATGTTGGCTGGGATTGCATCGTCAGGTTTCCAGAACGTCGTCTCGTTCACCCAATACGATTCCCGCAACGCGCGTTCACTGAAGCCGAACGCCTCGAACATCTCCATAGTTCGACACGCGATACCGTCGGCCTGGCCGAGTTGCAAAGGACCTGGTTTCTGCTCGACAATGCGCGTCGTGATATGGGGAAACGCCGACAGTTGAGCCGCCAACGTCAATCCCGCTGGGCCACACCCGACGATCAGCACGTCGACCTCGGACGGGGGCGAACCCGTCATTCCGTCGGCCGGCGCGGACGAAACGGCGGGATCGCCGGTTTTGAACCCGTTCAGATGGAATTGCATGACCCGTCCCCGACCTCGCGACGCCCTCACCTGCCATTCAACCGGCATACGAGGCAAGTCGTGAGCGTGAGACGGACGCGACCACCGCTCATCGTGCGGTCGTGGCTGGTGCGGCCAACCGTGTCCTGATCACGACAGGGCCTTCTGGATATCCGTGATCGGTGCTTTCGTCAGGGTTTTGGCGAGTTCGAACACAATGCGACTTTGCACCTCTTTGTGCAAAAGCGGGCGTATCTGGCCGAGCGTCTGGGGATCGACGACCAGAACCAAGGCTGAATAGTCACCCGCGTGCGCGCGCTGGTAAAGCTCCTTCGCCAGTTGTTTCGCAAACGTGGCTTCGTCGGTTTCCTGTTGGGTCGATTCGCGCGGGCGCGATCCGGACGGCCCCTCACCATCAAGGTTGGAGGGGAGCAGCTCGCCGTCTGCCGTCAAACTGATGCTGTGTTCCTGCCCGGAATTGCGAAAGAAGCGCGCCCGGGTGCCGTCGGCCACCACGACAAACGCTTTATGAGGAACTTTGCCGGCCATGATGTCGCTCCCAATGGGACGTCGGTCACGTGACGTGGTGAGCCGGCTCAATTTCAGCAAGGCGTCGTCTGGCGAAATCTCCAATTGGGAATGCCAATCGCGCGACACCTGCATCGAGGCAGGGGAACAACGACTGCCGAGCAAAACGGCCGCCCCGTGTGGAGGCGGAGCGCAACTTGGCGCTGCAGGATGTCCATGGTACGGTCCGATTATGGATGAAGTGCCACAGCTCGGTCTGCCCGATCCGCTCGTCACCTCCGATCCGGAGTTGCAGTCCGGCGTGCCGGTGTTCAGTGGCACACGCGTGCCGGTGAAAAATTTGTACGATTATCTGGAGCGAGATTTGACGTTGGCTGAGTTTGTCGATGATTTCCCGAACGTGACGCGGGCGCACGCGGTAGCTGTTTTGGAGGCCGCGCGCACCTCGTATTTTCGCCGGTCCTCTGCCCTCCATCGAGAGGCCGCTGAATAGCCGTACGTCAAGGGCGGCTGGGGGGCTGACATGCGGATCTTGCTCGACAACTGCGTGCCCCGCAGCCTCGGAAAAGCGTTGATCGGGCACAGCATCACAAGCGGGACGCAACAGCCGTGGGCGTCACTCAAAGACGGTCCGCTGCTCGATGCAATGGAAGGGCAATTCGACGTGCTCGTCACGACTGATAAGAACATTCAGTTCCAGCAGAATATGAAAGGACGAGGTGTTGCGGTGGTCATCCTGCGTGCCAAGTCGAATGCGATCGTCGACCTGTTGCCGTTGGTTCCGGTGCTGCTTGATGTGTTGGGGCGGGTTGGACCGGGGGAGGTTGAAGCGGTGGCGTAAGATTGACTTTATTGCACAATAAACTTGATCCCCGGAATTTCCTGCGCCAGTTCGATAACCCGCGCGATCTCTATTCCATCGCGCTGCGCCTGCGCGAGCGGATGATCCGTAGGCTGCAGCTCAAGTGTTGGACGGAGCCCCTCGTTTCTAAGACTTACCTGACACTTGAGGTTCCGCGTTCCATCGAACTTCGGCACGTCATTGCTGAGCCAGCCGAA
>JANOAW010000616.1:0-1546 GCA_031411355.1 Hyphomicrobiaceae bacterium
GGCGTGCTGCGCGCGATGCGCAAGCGCATGCAGGTCGTCTTTCAAGATCCGTTCGCCTCGCTGAGCCCGCGCCTGACGGTCGGCCAGATCGTCGGCGAGGGTCTGGCGCTGCACCGGCCGGAGCTGACCAAGTCGGCCCGCGATAAGCTCGTGCTCGAGATGCTGGCCGAGGTCGGCCTGAGCGAGGCGAACGGCGTGTTCAACGTGCTGCAGCGCTACCCGCACGAGTTCTCGGGCGGGCAGCGCCAGCGCATCGCGATCGCACGCGCCGTGGTGCTGCGGCCCGAGGTGCTGGTGCTCGACGAGCCGACCTCGGCGCTCGATGTCTCGGTGCAGCAGCAGGTGCTCGCGCTGCTGGCCGAGCTGCAGCGCCACTACGGCCTCAGCTATGTGTTCATCAGCCACGACCTGGCGGTGGTGCGCGCGATGTCGCACCGCGTGATGGTGATGCAGAACGGCGACGTGATCGAGGAAGGCGAAGCGCTCGCGCTGTTCGACGCGCCGCGCCAGGACTACACCCGCCGCCTGCTCGCCGCCGCGCACCTCGCCGCGGCGTGACGGCGCCGCCGGCCGGCTTCTGTCATGCTGCGGCACCGGGGGACTCGACCCCTTCGAACGGAACAACCACGATGAAACACGCATTCCACCTGGCCGCCGTGATCGCGGTCGCCACCTTCGCCCAGACCGCCCTGGCGCAAGCCTCGGCGCCGGCATCGCGCGCCGAGGTCAAGGCCGAGACGCGCGCCGCCGAGAAGGCCGGCAAGCTGACGCCGGCCGGCGAAGCGACCACGCCCGCCGCCAAGCCCGAAGCGCCCTCGACGAAGACCCGCGCACAGCGCAAGGCCGAGACGATGCAGGCGCGCCGCGAAGGCAAGCTGGCGCCCGCCGGCGCGCTGCCCGACTACCCCAAGAATTCCCAGGCCAAGGGCACGATGACCCGCGCCGAGCGCAAGGCCGCCACCCGTGCCGCCGTGAAGGCGCGCGAAACGGTGCCGGCCGGCGAAGGCCCGGGCGCCCCGAAAAAATAGACCGACGAGCGACCGATGACCGATACGCCTTCAGCCACCCCCGCACCTGCGCCCGCCGACGCATCGGCCAAGCCCGAGCTGCCCGACCGCCTGTCGGTCGACCCGCGCAGCCGCCATCACGTGGCCGCCGTGTTCGAGCACGCGATCGGCATCCGCCTGAACGGCAAGGAGCGCTCCGACGTGGAGGAATACTGCATCAGCGAAGGCTGGGTGCGCGTGCCCGCCGGCAAGACGCTGGACCGCAAGGGCCAGCCGCTGATGATCCAGCTGAAGGGCCGGGTCGAGGCGTTCTACCGCTGAAGGAGCGCTGAGCGGGGCGCGCCCCGGGCCGTCAGGCCAGCGCGTCGCGCACCGCGTCGAGCCGGTCCTGGCCGAAGAACATCTCGGTGCCGACGAACATCGTCGGCGCGCCGAACACGCCGCGCGCGACGGCCTCTTCGGTGGTGGCACGCAGCGCAGCCTTGACCTCGGCGTCGTTGGTGAGCGCGATGACCTCGGCCGGGTCGAAGCCGGCGGCG
>JANOAW010000617.1:0-3110 GCA_031411355.1 Hyphomicrobiaceae bacterium
CCCATGCCGAACTCGTCACCTGGGGGGCATATATCACCTTGGTGTTCGTCGGTTTCGTCGGCACCGGATCATCGATCGGGCCACTGACGTTTGGTTGGCCGTTGCTTACGGCCATGGCGCTCGCCGCCATTTCGACCGGCGGCCTCGCATGGCTCGTTGACGCGCTGATCTTTCGCCGCCTGCGCAACAGCGGCGCGCACACGCTGTCGATGGTCTTCGCCAGCTTCGGCGCGGCCCTTGTCATGCGCCACGTGGTGGTGTTGATCTTCGGACACGGCACGCATTTCTACACACGCGAGCTGCAGATCGCCGTCGAGGTTTTCCCTGGCGCGCGCCTGCTGCCCGATCAAATTTTCACGCTCGCCCTTGCCCTCGCGGTGGTCACCGGACTGCACCTTTACCTGACCCGAAGTCGAACCGGCATCGCCATGCGGGCCATGGCTGAAAGCCCCGCACTCGCACGCGTCTGTGGCATCGAGGTGGAACGGGTCATCCGCTTGACCTGGATGCTGTCGGGGGCGCTCGCTGCCATGGCCGGCGTGTTTTTGGGATTATCGCCGCAACTGCATCCTGAAATGGGTTTTTCGATCCTGCTCTCGTTCTTCGCCGCGGCCATCCTCGGCGGCACCGGGTCGCTGATCGGTGCTGTCGTCGGCGGATTGCTGGTGGGTCTCGCCGAAAATCTGTCCGTGCTGATTGTCAGTCCCGGCTACAAATCGGCGATGCCGTTCCTGGTGCTGATCCTCGTGCTGTTCTTTCGCCCGCAAGGGCTGTTCGGGGAAAAACCGCGATGATCGGCGTCATCTCCTACACCATCTTTTTCCTCAGCATTGTCGCCATATTCGCCATCGTCGCCATCGGTCTCGATTTGCAATGGGGCTACACGGGCCTGTTCAACGCATGCGTCGTCGGCTTCTACGCCATCGGCGGATACACCTACGCAATTCTGACCGCCGCCCCCAAAGCCGGGTTGATCGGCAATCTCGGCTGGCCGTGGTTCGTCGGCTTCCCGGCCGCCCTGCTGACCAGTGCGATCGCGGCCGCGATCGTCGGCGTCGCGACATTGCGGCTTCGTGACGACTATCTTGCGATCGCGACCTTCGGCATCGCGACGTCGATCCAACTCGTCGCGCTCAACTGGGAAGCATTGACCGGTGGGCCCAATGGCCTGTCGCCCGTCACCAAACCGCTGGTGCACCTCTTTCCATCCCCGTTCGCCTTCAACCTCGCCTATTTCGGTTTGCTGCTCGGCATCGTTTCACTCGTCTACGTCGCCCTGGCTCGTATCCTGCGGTCGCCGTGGGGTCGGGTCCTGACGGCCATCCGCGAAGACGAAACGGCCGCGGTCGCACTCGGCAAGAGCGCCGTCAGGTTTCGCCTCGAAGCCTTTGTCCTTGGCTCGGCTCTGATGGGCCTGGCCGGCGCGCTCTACGTCGCCATGATCGGCTTCGTCAGTCCCTATGACTTCCTGCCCATCCTGACATTCCAGGTCTGGGCCATGGTCATCGTCGGCGGCAGCGGCAACACCAAAGGCGCGCTCCTCGGCGCACTCGTCGTCTGGGCCATGTGGTCCCTGTCCGGCATTGCCATCGCCAAACTCGTGCCGCCACAATACGCGGCGCAGGGCGGCGCAATCCAGGTGATCCTCATCGGACTGCTGCTCGTCGTCTCGCTGTTGTTCCGCCCGCGGGGACTGATCGGCGACCCGGTGCGCGCTTCAGCGAATCGACACTGAGAATCGACACTGAGGCTCGACACTGAGGATCGACACTGGCCGTCGCGACTTGCCAACCTCCGTCGGCCTCGGCACATATGCCCCGGCCACGCCAGGACGAGCGCAGCGCGCGCCGGCTCAATCCCCGTATCGCTTCAGGACCTTCATGACCGACAGTTCCGATAAAAACGCGTTGCGCACACGCCTTGTCCAGTCCGGCCGTCCGAAAGCGGGCGAACGCCGCACCGTCAATATTCCAGTCTATCGCGCATCGACCGTGCTCTACGAAAACGTGGCGGCGCAACGGGCTGTGCGCGCCCGCGCAGCCGATGGCCACCGCGAATATTCCTACGCCACCAACGGCACCCCGATCGTCTTCGCGCTCGAAGACATGATCGCCGACCTGGAAGGTGGTTATCGCACGCGTGTCTCGTGCTCGGGCCTCGCCGCCATCGGCTTCGGACTGTTGCCGTTTCTGCGCCCTGGCGACCATTGCCTGATCACCGAGGCGGCGTATGAACCGACCCGTCGCATCGCCCGCACCGTTTTCGAGCCGATGGGCATAACCTGCGAGTATTACAAAGCCGACGGCTCCGACATCGAAGGCCGCTTCAAGCCGAACACCAAGGCGGTCTATGCCGAAGTGCCCGGGACAGGCGCATTCGAAATGCTCGATCTTCCGGCCCTCGCCCGCCTGACCAAAGCGCGCGGTGTCACACTCTGTGTCGACAACACGTGGGGCTCCGGCATTCTGTATCAGCCGCTGAAACACGGAGCCGACGTCTCGATGGTTGCTGGCACGAAGCATTTTACCGGCCACTCGGACGTTCTGCTCGGCGCAGTCACGACCACGCAAGCCGCTTGGAAACCTGTCAACGACTGGCACACGGCCTTTGGCATGTGTATCTCGGGCGACGACGCCTACCTTGCCTTGCGCGGCCTGCGCACCATGGCTGTGCGCCTACCGGTTCACGCCGAAACAACCATGGCGCTGTGCCGGTGGGCCGATCAGCGTCCCGAAGTCGCAAACGTGCTCTGGCCCGCCTGGCCCAAACATCCCGGTTACGAAATCTGGCGCCGTGATTTCACCGGCGCATGCGGGCTGTTCAGTCTCGAATTGAAGGCCACGCAGGACAAAGTCGATCGGTTCATCGACAGCCTAAAATTGTTCCAGCTTGGAGCGTCGTGGGGCGGCTACGAAAGCTTGGTCAACCTGACCAACGTCACGACCACGCGCACACTCACCGATTGGTCAAAGCGTGGCATCGTCGTGCGGTTTCATGCCGGACTGGAAGATCCACGCGACCTGATTGCTGATCTCGAACAAGCCATGGTGCACCTCTCGTGATTCTCGCCGATTACGATATCGACACCGGGCGCGGCTTCGTCCCCGGCC
>JANOAW010000618.1:0-4980 GCA_031411355.1 Hyphomicrobiaceae bacterium
CGAATAGCCGATACCGACGCCGCCGCCGTGATGCAGCGAAACCCAGGTCGCGCCCGACGCGCAGTTCAATAGCGCGTTGAGCAGGGGCCAATCGGATACCGCATCCGAGCCGTCCTTCATTGCCTCGGTCTCGCGATTGGGCGAGGCCACGGAACCGCTATCCAGATGATCGCGGCCGATCACGATCGGCGCGCTGACTTCGCCAGACGCCACCATCTCGTTGAAGGCGAGACCCAAACGGTGTCGATCGCCGAGACCGACCCAGCAGATGCGCGCCGGCAAGCCCTGAAACTTGATGCGTTGACGTGCCATGTCGAGCCAGTTGTGCAGATGTGTGTTGTCGGGAAGCAGCTGTTTCACCTTCGCATCGGTTTTATAGATGTCCTCGGGATCGCCCGACAGCGCACACCAGCGGAACGGCCCGACGCCACGACAGAACAACGGACGAATGTAGGCCGGCACAAAGCCCGGGAAGTCGAACGCGTCCGCGACGCCTTCCTCCTTCGCCATCTGCCGAATGTTGTTGCCGTAATCGACCGTCGGAACGCCGCGCTTGTGGAACTCCAACATGGCACGCACATGCTCGGCCATGGATTTGCGCGATGCGGCCTCGACGGCGCCCGGATCGGTTGCGCGCTTGTCGTCCCATTCAGACAGCGTCCAGCCCTTCGGCAGGTAGCCATTGCGGGGGTCGTGCGCCGAGGTCTGGTCGGTGACCACGTCCGGCCGCACGTTACGGCGCAACAATTCAGGCAGGATCTCGGCCGCATTACCAAGCAGGCCGACGGACAGCGGCGTGTTCTCGCGGCAGCTTTTTTCGATGATCGCCAAGGCCTCGTCGAGGTCCTTGGCTTGCACGTCGAGATATTTGGTTTTTAGCCGCATCTCGATGCGCGACGGCTGACATTCGATGGCCAGGCACGATGCGCCAGCGAACACGGCGGCAAGGGGTTGCGCGCCACCCATGCCACCGAGGCCTGCCGTCAGAATCCATTTGCCCGCAAGGGAGCCGCCGTAATGTCGCCGGCCGATTTCGACGAACGTTTCGTACGTGCCTTGTACGATGCCCTGCGTGCCGATGTAGATCCACGACCCGGCAGTCATCTGGCCATACATCATGAGCCCCTTGCGATCGAGCTCGTTGAAATGGGCCCATGTGCCCCAATGCGGCACGAGGTTTGAGTTGGCGATCAGCACGCGCGGTGCGTCGGCATGTGTGCGGAACACGCCCACTGGCTTGCCGCTTTGCACCAGCAGCGTTTGGTCGCTCTCGAGATCGCGCAGCGCAGCGATGATCCGGTCGAAACTGTTCCAATCGCGCGCGGCCCGGCCGATGCCGCCATAAACCACCAGTTCGCTCGGTTTCTCGGCCACGTCCGGGTCGAGGTTGTTCATGAGCATGCGCAGCGGCGCTTCCGCGAGCCATGACTTTGCCGATATGTCAGGCCCTCGCGGCGATCTGACGACGCGCGAGTTCTTGAAGCGATCTGTGGATGTCGTCGACATCGGTGCGGTCCTGCGTGGCGCGTATCTGCCCGCACCATAGTCCCGACACCGACCGAACGGTCAACCCGCAAGGGCGCAGAGCTGAAGCCGACCGTCGGCTTTCAAAGAATACGGTCGCTGTCGTCCCGCCGCATTTCCCGCCGCTCCTCCGCTTCGAGGCTTTCGCGACGTGGCCGCGGGCCGGTGTTCTTGGCCATCAGAAACAACAAAGCGACAGCCGGCGGAAACAGGAACGAAATCGTCATCCAATAGGAGACATCGCGCCGTTTTGCCAACGCGACCAGGCCCGCGAGGGCACTCGCGAGCAGCATGATGGAGCCGTAGATCGCGACGAAGCTGGCCATGGCGCATCTCCCGATGTGGTGACGACCGATGCGGTCATGTGTGCAAACAACTGTGCAAATAACGAGCCGCAGGCCGTCTGTCCGTTCCGCACGGAACACTTCCACACGTCCGGCACATGCTCATGCAATGCCGTCGTTTCCAAGGCACAAGGCAAACACCGCTGCGCGGGCCGGAGAACTGCGCCACGACTTTGCCGTGATACCGTTAAAATTATGTCGTCCAGCCTGCCTTGATCAGATCCGCTGCTTTCTCGCCGATCATGATCGATGGTGCATTGGTGTTGCCGCCGATCAAAGTCGGCATGATCGAGGCATCGACGACACGTAGCCGTTCTACACCGTTGACGCGAAGTTGCAGATCGACGACCGCGGCGGCGTCCGCGCCCATGCGGGCGGTCCCGACAGGATGATACACAGTGTCGGATCGGTCGCGCAGCACCTCGCGGATGTCGTCATCGGTTTTCACGTCGGCTGTGTATTTGTCCTCTGTGCGCCATTTCGCCAACGGTTCCGCATCGACGATACGACGCGAGATCTTGTAGCCTTTGACCATCACGTCGAGATCGTCGGGATGATCGTAGAACTTCGGATCGATGCGCGGCGGCATGGTCCAATCCGCCCCATTCAACGTCACCGTGCCGCGGCTTTTGGGGCGCAGCAGGCACGTTTTCAGTCCGAAGCCGTGACCTCCACTTCTTTTACGCCCGTGATCGTCGGCCTGTCCGATGGAAAAATGCAACTGGATGTCGGGTATCGACAGGGTCGGGTTGGTCTTCAGAAACCCGCCGGCTTCGGCCACATTCGACGTCACCATGCCCCGGCCGAACTTCCGATATTTCGGGATTTCGCGCATCAGCATGCGCAGCGCGAACTTGGGCGTCATGCCGAACAGTTCGGCATTGTTTGATTTGAATGCGAACCCGAAGTCGATGTGGTCTTGCAGGTTCTGGCCGACGTTCGGGCTGTCGTGCACGACCGCAACGCCAACAGACGATACGTGTTTCGCCGCGCCGATGCCGGACAGCATGAGCAATTGTGGCGTCTGCAGCGCTCCCGTCGACACGATGACCTCGGCACGCGCTCTGATCGTCTCGACGCGGGTCTCGCGCACGATTTCGACGCCAACGGCGCGCTTGCCGTCAAAAACGATCCGCTTGGCCGCAACGCCGGTCGCCACATGCAGGTTTTTGCGCGCCGACAAATGCGGTTCGATATAGGCACGGGCCGCGCTCCAACGCTCGCCGTTTTTCTGCGTCACTTGATAAAGTCCGAGCCCTTCTTGCGTGTCGCCGTTGAAATCTCGTGTAATCGGCATCTGTAACGCTCGGCCAGCATCGAGAAAATAGTCTTGAAACGGATTGTCCGAGCGCAATTCTGCGACGTTGAGTGGGCCGCCTTGTCCATGAAAGCGATCCCGATGGGTCTCGTTGTGCTCGGCCCGTTTGAAATAGGGCAGAACGTCGTCGAAAGCCCATCCGGTGCAACCCAACGCTGCCCAGTGGTCATAATCCCATTTATGACCTCGAATATACACCATCGCGTTGATCGAGGATGATCCGCCGAGAACCTTTCCGCGCGGCTGATAGCTTTTGCGGCCATTCAATCCCGGTTGAGGCACGCTCTCGAAGGCCCAATTGTTTTTCGTCGACGGCAACATGACGGCAATTCCGATCGGCACTTTCACCAGCCAGCTATCCCCAGACGGCCCAGCTTCGAGCAGGCAGACCGTGATGGCAGGGTTTTCCGAGAGTCGCCCGGCAATGGCGCACCCGGCCGAGCCGCCGCCGACGATGACGTAGTCGAACTCGTGTTGCACGTGGCGTTCCCCTCGCATGTTTTCAGCGACATTACGGCCGAGGCCGCGTTGTGGATAGGGCTGATGCAAACCCGAGACGCACGTCATAGGTTTTTTCTGCTGGATCGCAGCGGCGCCGAGACATAGAAGTGCCGACCATCTCACGGAGCCGTACATGTCGCTGAATTCCATCACCTCGGGCGATCTTTTGTGGACGGTCGAAAATGGCATCGGCTACGCCACGCTCAACCGGCCTCAGGCACGCAACGCGTTGACCTTCGAGATGTACGACACCTTGGCCAACATCTGCGACGCCATTCTGCTCGATGGATCGATCCGCTGCATCGTCATCTCGGGTGCGGGCGGCAAGGCCTTTGGTGCAGGCACCGATATCTCGTTGTTCAAGGCGTTTAAGGGACCCGAGGACGGTCTCGAATACGAACGTAAAATGTCGGTCCGCATCGGCAAGATCGAAGGCTGCAAGGTGCCCGTTATCGCCGCCATCTCGGGCGCGTGCACCGGCGGAGGCGCAGCCATCGCCGCGTGCGCGGACATCCGCATCGGCACAGCCGACATGCGCTTCGGCTTTCCGATCGCCAAGACGCTCGGCAACTGTCTGTCGACGGGCAGCTTGCAGAAGATGGTGTCACTCGTCGGTCCAGCGAAAGTGACCGAGATGATCTTCACCGCGCGCCTGATCGAGGCAGAGGAAGCGAAAGCGATCGGTCTGGTGTCCGAAATTCTGCCCGACTACGCAGCTGTCATGGCTCGCGCGAACGCAATGGCGGCCGCGATCACCGAGCTGGCGCCGATTACGCTGCGCGTGACCAAAGAAGCGCTGCGGCGTCTGCGCACGGCGGGCGGCAAAGCGGCCGACGACGATCTGGTGGCGGCAGCCTACGGTAGCCAGGACTTCCGCGAGGGGCTGACGGCGTTTCTCGAAAAACGCAAACCGAAATGGCAAGGTCGGTGACTGCACGCGTTCGAACACAGTCAAGCATTTCGGGCAGGTCCGCGACGATGGCCGATGCATCGACATCGAACGACATCATGGCAAGCGCGGGTCGATGTGGCGACGACGATGACCTCGTCACGCTCGTCGAACTGCTGTTTTTCGCCTATCGCGATTTTACCGCCGAGGCCGACGCAATTCTCGACAAGGACGGATTGGGTCGCGCACACCATCGCGTTCTGCATTTCGTCAGGCGTCGGCCAGGCTTGCGCGTCACCGACCTGTTGACGATCCTGAAGATCACCAAGCAGAGCCTCGCGCGGGTCTTGAGCGAATTGATCGAGGGCGGATGGATCGAAAGCCGCATCGACGGGGATGATCGC
>JANOAW010000619.1:0-4599 GCA_031411355.1 Hyphomicrobiaceae bacterium
CGCAGGATCGGGACGTCGAGCATCGATGCGATCCCGCGCGAGCGCAGATATCCATCGAGAAACTCAGCCGTGCTCGGATGCGACGCCACGTCGTCTGCAACGATCTCGCGCCCAAGCGACAGAGAGTTGAAATATCGCGGATAAAGATCGACCTCGACTACATGCCCCGATGTGTGGCGCCGTTCATTGGCCTCGAAAAGATCCGAGCATGTGATGTGCGTGCGATCGGGATCGAAAAGCCAGATACTGACGCGCCCGATACCCATGGTCGATGCCGCAACTTCGGTCAGGTTTGCGCACGCCTTGCTGAACCCATCGGCCCGCAACGCATCGCCGCGCATGAGCAGGCCGAGCGAATCGAGCAGCACCACCAACCGCTGATTTTTCTGCAACATTGCCTGCTCGGTGCGCTTGCGATCCTCGATCTCACCGCGCAGTTTTTCATTGGCCGCATGCGCCGAGCGGGCTGATGCCTCGGCGATCTCGGTGCGATCGCCAACGCGAGCCTCAAGCGTCGCATTGAATATAGAGAGTTCGTCGTATTGCCGGCGTATGATCGAATCGGCGCGCCGAACGACCAAAAGCAAGACGAAATACAAGCACCCGAAAGCCGCCGAAATGACGCCGCCGGCGATCCAGATCAGCCGACCGACATTCGTCACCTGTTGGGTCACATCGGTATAGAGTTCGAGCACGGCGACAACACGATATTTAGGATCCACAACCGGCAGGTAGGTGCCGACAACGTATCGATCGCTCACGTCGCCATCGAAAGCCGTGAACGTCTTTCGAAACTCGAGTTTGCTGAGCGTTTTTGCCGACGTCAGAACGGCGTCGAACTCCACGCCGCTGCTTGGTCCCTTGCCGATCTGCGCGGCTTCCGATGAGAATATCGTTTTGCCGCCGACGGAATAGATCTTGATCTTGAGCACCGGCAGGCCGTTGACAACGCGCCGTAGTTTCTCGTGCCAGGCGGCCGTTTCTGGCAGATTGCGCAATACGTCCGGATTGATCGCCTGCACCCGATCGACATAAGCTTCGATCTCGGCACCGAGCGTATTGGCCAGTGCTCGGGACAGCGTGACGTTGTCGCGCTCGGTCGCCTCGACGAGTTGCGCGATCTCGTTCGTACGGTATCCATAGACCAACAAAGCAGTTATGACGGCTGTGACCAAGGCGCTGCAGAGCGAGAAATGACGCAGCAACTTGAACATCGGATCTGACCTAATGGGATTGTCCCTCGGTCCCCGGCAAAACAGTTGTCGGGTTCGAGCTATGACAACGTCATCGATAGCAGCCGAATATTAAGACTTGGTCCGAAACTCGCAGGCATTCGTAGCAAATTGCTGCAAATGGCAGCCGGTGGGTCCAGGAGGTTGGGTGAGAACGGCCCGATGATGCCAAAACGATGATCGGCGCGGAAATCTCACGACCACACCTGGGTGTCCGATCAGCGGTCAGACACCCGCAGTGGCGATCTGCTCCGGCTCAGGCAAGGCTCGCGAGCTTGCCGTATTTATCCGCGAGCAGATAATAGAACGCAACACGCGATTTATTCTTGTCGCCCTTCATCATCGCGCACACGTCTTGGATGGTCTTGTCGAGCTCGGCATCCGATTGCGTCAGCGCGAGTTTCTTTTTGCACCAGCTGTCGCGGACGCGGATCAATTCATCCTTGGACGAGCATGCCACCAATTGGCTGTCGGTGCCCTTCATGGCGATTCCGAGATGTTTGATGATGCCGTCGATGTGCTTGGCGTCGGCGCCCGGCGCATACTTTTTGACGTCAGCCTTGTGATCGATGTCCACGTTGACCTCCCATCCCCCGTTCGGTTCCCGCTGTCCGGGCGGGGGCAACCCTCCAGCGACTAAGACCTTGTTTTCCAACACTATGGCGAAATTCGCAGTGTCCGTCTACGGCCGAACCGCGAGCCTAGGCGTCGATCGCGAGATGCGCCACGCAGTCGCCGCGTTCGACCCGACCAAAATGGCGTTTGCAGACGACGAAGCCGGCTTGCTTGAAGTGGCAAGGCACCGGCTCACGAGCGGGGTCGTCGATGAAATGCACATGCCCGCACACCTGTCCGGCCTCGATCACATCGCCGAGTTCCGTCGCCGGTTCAAACAGCCCGTTGTCCGGCGCGTAGACGAAATGTTCCGGACCCGGAACCGCCACCGTCCGCATCGGCGTGGTCACAGGTGGTGCCAACTTCTTGTCGATGACCCACATGTGCGCGAGCAGCCGCAGGGCGCCTTTGGACACGAGATCGACGCCGACGCGTGACACGCGGCCACTACCGCCGAATTCCCCGCCGAGCGCCGCAACGCCCCGCCGCATGGCCGCGTGCGGCGAAAAGCGGATGTCGCTGCCGCCTTTCCAAACCAGAGACAACGGCGCGCCGAACGCATGCAGAGCCGCCAAACCGCGCGCGTGCACGGCTGCATCTCCACCGTCGTGCGTGCTGGCGAATTCCATGTAGTCGAGCGACGCGCCCCCCGAATGGAAATCGTGGAACAGATCGGCCATTGGAAACAGCACGCTATCCACGTAGTGCGCGATCTGTTTCGTCGGCCCTCCATCTGGATCGCCGGGAAACGAACGGTTCATATTGCCGTCGTCGAGTGGCGAGACGCGGGTCCCGGCGAGTGCCGCCGGCAAATTGATGGCCGGCGCAATGATCACGCGGCCCTGAATATGTTCGGGCCTCAAGTTGCGGATCAGCTTCACGAGGGCGATCTGCCCCTCGTATTCGTCGCCGTGGTTACCGGCCATCAACAGAACCGTCGGACCAGAGCCGTTTTTGAACACGGCGAGCGGAATGGTCAACATACCGTAGGCCGAGCGCGTCACCGAGCGATGCAGATTGAGCCACCCGACCTGCTTGCCGGCCTTGTTATAATCGATGTCGGTCCAGAGCCGGGTGTGCATACTCATGGCGTTCTCCATCGATGACGGTGCGAACACCGTCGGGTCACGTTCATGCTTGCGGCCGCAGTTCCGTGTGCACCAACTCCACCCAATACGCCACGCCGTAAGGTATCACAGCGTCGTTGAAATCGTATTTCGGCGTGTGCACCTGATGCACCACGCCGTCGGACGGGATACCATTGCCTATCATGATCATGGCGCCAGGCACGCGTTCGAGCATGAAAGCGAAGTCCTCACCGCCCGTGCTTGCGGGCATCATCGCATCGACAGCGACCGACGAGACCAGCGCGGACGCGGCCATCACGCACCTGTCCGTCTGCTCGTCGTGGTTGATCGTCGGGGTCGCCACCCAATTCATCTGCACCTCGGCCGTGGCCCCGTGCAGCTTGGCGAACTGCTCGGCGAGTGTGGTCAGGCGGGTCGCGATGACGCCCTTGACGTCACGTGCGAAATACCGCGCCGTCCCCGTCACCTTGATCTCGGACGCGATGACGTTACCGGCCGCAAGGTCGCCGCACTGAATGGCGCCGACACTGATCACCGCTGGCTCGAGTGGCGATATGTTGCGACCGACGATAGTCTGCAGCCCAAGGATAAAGTGCGCCAGCACGACCGTCAGATCCTGCGTGAGATGTGGCGTGCTGCCGCCGTGGCCGCCCTGGCCACGGAACGTGACGGTCCACATGCAGCCGCCGGCAAGCAAGGCGCCTTTTTTGATTGAGAACTTGCCGACCTCGAGCCCCGGCCGATTGTGCATGCCGTAAACGGCGTCACAAGAGAAACGCTCGAACAGTTGATCCTCGAGCATCGCCAGGGCGCCGCCGCGCCCCTCCTCGGCCGGCTGGAAAATCAACTGCACCGTGCCGGCGAAATCGCGATGTTGCGCGAGATGTTTGGCCGCCCCGAGCAGCATGGTCGTGTGCCCGTCGTGCCCGCAGGCATGCATGCGGCCGCGCGTGGTCGAGGCGTAGGACAGTCCCGTCGCCTCGACGATCGGCAGGGCATCCATATCGCAGCGCAGCCCGATGGACCGATTCCCGGGCCTGTTGCCCTTGATGGTGGCGACAACACCCGTTTTGCCGACACCGGTGACATGATCGATGCCCCAAGCCGTCAATCGGTCGGCGACCAGCGCCGCCGTGCGAAATTCTTCGAGACCAAGCTCTGGATGCGCATGGATGTCGCGGCGGATGGCCACGAGATCGGGCACGTCGGGTGTGATGGCGGCAAGCAGCGGATGCGTGGGGGACATGAGCGATGACCTGGGGCGATGGACCCGCCGCGCGGGTGCGACCCACAGAGTTCATCAGACGCGCCGCTCGTGCAAGTGCGGCGGATTGCTCGGCTTGCCAAAAGCAGGCTTATGCTAACGTGATCCCATGTCTGACATATTCGACTTCGCGCCCGAAAACTTCCTCCCCCAGATCGCGGGGCGGCTGCTCGACAAACCGTCGGATGCGCTCTTCGATCCACGCTCGGCACGTGCCCTCGGTCGCAGCGACTGGGATCTGAACCCCGAATTGGCGGGTGATCTGGCGGTCATGGAAGCGCCGACACCGGCCGCCGTCCTCGTGCCGATCGTCGTGCGCGAAACCCTGACGGTTCTGTTGACGCAACGCACCGACACCCTGGCCAAACATCCCGGCCAGATCAGCTTTCCCGGTGGCCGC
>JANOAW010000620.1:0-1562 GCA_031411355.1 Hyphomicrobiaceae bacterium
TCCAGTGGCCATGAAATAGTGGCCGGTTGAACCGCCCTGGTTGCCTGTGTCGATGAAAGTCCCAAGCCCGGCCAGTTCGGTGGCTGCGTGACCCGTTTCCTCCATCAGTTCACGCGCCATTGCCTCTTGTGGAGACTCTCCGGCTTCGATGGTGCCGGCGGGAAATGTCATCTGAAATGCCCGCGGGCCGTGTTTGTAGAGCCACAGCGTGATGACGCGACCATCGGCAGTAAAGGGTACGCAGAGTGAGAACGGCTGCAGCGCGACCCGATAATAATCGTCGATCACCAAACCGCGGCTGGTGCGCACGCGTTCCTGATAGACCCGGACATGAGGTGGGCGGTCGAGAATGAGGTCCTGCCCCAGCACAGTCCAAGTCTCTTCCCGGGCCGTCATGGTGCAAACCTTCCAGAAATGTGCGCCGCGCCTACTTCAGCCACGCAAACAGCTCCTTGTTTTCGTTCACCCAGTTGATGAGTTGGCCGACGCCCTCCTTGACGGAGACCTGAGGCCGCCAGCCAAGCAGTGCATTGGCCTTTTCGAGATTGCAGACGAAAACAGGCTGGTCGCCGGGGCGCCATTCGCTCCACTTCGTGGGCACTGCCTTGCCGAGTGTCGTACGCAACAAGGCGAGCAGTTCGAGCAGGGACATCGTGTTTGTGGGACCGCCGCCGATATTGATGGCCTGGCCGCGCACCCGGTCTCGACGTTCGGCTGCAATCTCATAGGCGCGGGCCAGATCGGAGACGTGCAGGACGTCGCGGATCTGTTTGCCGTTGCCATAGATCGTGATGTCCTTGTCGAGCACTGCTGCGATCGTGAACCACGCCACCCAGCCCTGGTCCTCGATTCCGAACTGTCGCGTGCCGTAAATACAGCTCTGACGGAACGAGACGGTGTCGAGCCCATAAATGCGCGAGAAGTCGATCGCGTACTGGTCGGCCACGCCCTTCGAACAACCGTAAGGCGAATGAAAATCAAGTTGCTGGGTCTCGGGCACGCCGCCGGTCAGGGTGCCGTACTCGTAACGTCCGTTGCGCTCGACGACACCGACTTCCTCCATCTTGCCATACAGCTTGTTCGTCGCGGCGTTGATGAAGAAGGTCTTTGGGCTGAGACGACGTAGTGCGTCCAACATATTGAAAGTTCCGAGCGCATTGATTTCGAAGTCATCGCGCGGATCGGCTACCGATGTCGTGACGGCGACCTGGGCGGCCAAGTGCAGCATAACGTCCGGCGTTGTGGCGGCTATGACACGATCGACGCTCTCCTTGTCGCGAATATCGACTTTGTGGAACTCGATCGCGATGCGATCCTGCAGCCATTTGAGGTTATCGTTGGTGCCGCGACGCGAGAGGTTGTCGAGGACGATGACACGCCAGCCCTTGGAGGCGAAGTGGTTGGCGGAGTTGACGCCGATGAATCCCGCTCCGCCGGTGATCAAAATTGACTTCATCAAGCTACGTTCCTCTTGCCGAATGCCGTGTCGAATCCATCCCAAAAAACTTTACTCGCTGCGTCGCGATGATAGCGCGTCTCAGCCATTTTTCGCGCTCCTGCGC
>JANOAW010000621.1:0-4272 GCA_031411355.1 Hyphomicrobiaceae bacterium
TAGGCGATCAAGTACCCGTCGAGCACTTCGAGACGGTGATCGATCTTCTCCAGGCGATAGTTTGTGCGCCGGATCAGAACCTCTTTGCGATGGTCGAGCCATTGCTTGAGCACATCTCTGATGCCGAGCACGTTCGGCACCTGCCCATGACTGAGTACGTTCATGTTGAGGCCGAATTTGATTTCCAATTCCGAGAGACGGAACAACTGCTCCATCAACATCATCGGGTCGACTGCGCGCGACTTCGGCTCGATCACGAGCCGGATGTTTTCAGCGCTCTCGTCGAGAATGTTGCCGACCAGCGGGAGTTTCTTGTCGTTGAACAATTCGGCTAGTTTTTCGTGCAGTTTCGACTTTTGAACCTGATACGGAATTTCGGTGACGATGATCTGCCAGCCGCCGCGCGCCAATTCCTCTTTGTGCCACTTTGCACGCAGGCGAAAGCTGCCGCGACCCGTCCGGTAGGCTTCGGTGATGGCCTCGCGGGTGTCGACGATGACGCCACCGGTCGGGAAATCCGGACCGGGAACGAATTCGACCAGTTTTTCGACGGTTGCGTTGGGATGTTTGATCAGATGCAGAGCGGCTTGGCACAGTTCATCGACATTGTGCGGCGGGATGTTGGTCGCCATGCCGACGGCAATGCCGGACGAACCGTTGGCGAGCAGATTCGGGAATGCGGCCGGAAGCACGACTGGCTCATCGGTCGAGCCGTCGAAATTGGGCCGGAAATCGACCGTGTTTTCGTTGATGGCCTCGAGCAGCGCCTGCCCGACGTCGGACATGCGTGTCTCGGTGTACCGCATAGCTGCGGCATTATCGCCGTCGATGTTGCCGAAGTTGCCTTGGCCATCGATCAGCGGATAGCGAACCGAAAAGTCTTGCGCGAGGCGGACCAGGGCGTCGTAGATCGATTGATCGCCATGGGGGTGATATTTGCCCATCGTGTCGCCAACGACGCGGGCCGATTTCTTGTAGCCTTGATCGGGGCTGAGGTTGAGTTCGCGCATCGCATAGAGAATGCGCCGATGCACCGGCTTCAGCCCGTCGCGCACGTCCGGCAGCGCGCGGCTCGTGATGGTCGAGAGCGCATAGGAGAGATAGCGTTCCTCAAGGGCATTGCGCAGCCCGACCGGCAGCACGTGGCCGGCATTGCTCGGCGGGCCGCCATTATCCGAGGGAGGGGTCTTGTCGGTCATGATTGCCGCTTAGCTGCGTCGCGTCGCGCCTTCAAGAGGCGCTGAGACGACACGGACCTGGATACCAACAAGCCGATCGCCGCGTGCTGCCCGACCCTGTTTCACCACACTTGCCAGCGCGTCTGACTGACCGGATAGAGAAATCACGTTCCGCCCGAACCCGCGAGCCGCCGAATGTCGTCGATCCGTCGTCTCAACCCTCCATCGATCCGCCCGCCATTCGCGCTCTACAGTCACGGCGTCGCGATCGAAAACGCAACGCAGTTCGTATTCGCGTCCGGGCAACTCGGCGTCGCGCCTGACGATACCGTGCCCGATGACGTCGAGCGGCAATGCATGCTGTGCTTCGACAATGTCGCCGCCATCCTGAAGTCAGCCGGCATGGGTTTTGAACACGTGGTGCGGTTTTCAGCTTTCGTCACGGATCGCGCCTATTTCCCGATTTACGGCGCCGTGCGCGCCCGTTTTGTCACCGGTGATGCATTCGCGTCGACGCTGCTCGTCGTCTCGGGCTTCACGCGTCCGGAATTCAAAGTCGAAGTGGAAGTGACAGCAGCTCGATGACATCCTCTCCGCCGGATCGCGCGCGTCTCGCCATCGCACTGACGTTGTCGGTCATGTTCGCGTTCGCCGTCATGGATGGACTGACTAAAATCCTGTCACTGACCTTGGCAATCCCGCAGATTCTCTGGTTTCGGAGTCTCATCTTTGCCACGCTGGCAGTGACGCTGCTGCGCGTCGGCTCGGCAACCAGGCACCGGCCCATTCGCGAGATCGCGGCCAGCGTGCGACCGTGGTTGCAATTTTCCCGTGCGCTGCTGCTGGTCGTCGAAAGCGGCATGTACATGGTGGCTTTCAGCATGCTGCCACTCGCGGACGTGCACGCCGTCGGCGCTGCTGCGCCGCTGATGGTGGTGGCGTTGTCCGTGCCGTTTCTCGGCGAGAGCGTCGGCTGGCGACGCTGGGCTGCGGTCGGCGTCGGTTTTCTGGGCGTGCTGATCATCGTCCGGCCGGGCCTGACGGCGATCCATCCGGCGACGGTGATCACACTGATCGCCGCGGCTATGTGGGCCGCCTATCAGGTGATGGTGCGGCTGGCGTCGCGTGTGGACAGCAGCGAAACGACGTCGCTGTGGACGGCGCTCGTCGGCCTCGGCGCTTCGTCGCTGGTGGGCGCGACCGCGTGGATCTGGCCGACGCCGACCGGTTGGGCGCTCTTGCTCGCGGTCGGACTGCTCGGCGCATATGCCCACATCGCACTGATAACCGCCCTCGGCATGACCGAGCCATCGCTGTTGCAACCCTTCAGCTATACATTATTCGTGTGGGCGATCGTGGTCGGCTTCGTAGTATTCGGCGACATACCCGACGTTTGGACGCTGGTGGGGGCCGCGCTGATCATCGTCTCGGGTTTATACGCGTGGCATCGCGAGCGCGTGCGTGCGCGTCCGCAGGTATGATTCCGTAACCGAGGCGCCTGCCATGAACCAACCTGAAACACCCGCCACACGCACTGGGCGCGCGTGGCATCCCGACGCGATCGACTGGCAGGAGATCGGCGCGGACGGCACGCGCTATGCGCTGCAGGAGGGGCGCCGAGATCGACCCGGCGAAGCGTTCACATACGCGTTCTTCATTCCCGCCGGCTTCTGGGATGCGCCTCACTGGCACACTGCCGATGCGCGCGTGTCGGTCGTTTGCGGCAAATTGTCACTTTCCTACGGCGCCAGTTTCGATCGCGCCGCGTGCGACGTGCTCGGCCCCGGTACATTCGTGCTGGTGCCGGCCAACGCGGTCCACTACGACGGCGCGACCGAGGACACGTTGATCATCGGCACTGCCGTCGGCCCCTGGGCGACCCACTACGTCGACCCGGCGATCGCGCCTTCGGCGGGCACCACGTCGTAAGTTTCACACGTCGTACGTTTGCAGACCTGTCGAGGACCCAGCATGCCCTATCGATCGACGATCTCCTGGTCGCGGATGGTTACCCTGGCGCTTGCCATATTGACCGGCACCACGGCTCCTCTCCTGGCACAATCGAAGACGCCGCTGACAGTGTATTCGACCCTCGTTCCCGAACATATCGCTGAGTTCAAGAAGTCGTTCGAGGCCGAGAATCCGGATATCGAGATTACGTGGATTCGTGAGTCGACCGGCGTGGTTGCAGCACGCATAGTCGCAGCTGGCGATCGCCAGCAGGCCGACGCCATCTGGGGGCTCGCCGTCACGACGGTGTCGGACCTCAAGAAGCGCGGCCTGCTCGATGCCTATGCGCCAGAAAACCTGCCGGCCATTCGACCGTCGTTCAAAGATAAGGACAATCCGCCGTCCTGGGTCGGCATGGAGGCGTGGGTGGCGGCGATCTGCTTCAACACAATAGAGGCGGCCAAACTCAATTTGCCCAAGCCGAGGTCATGGTTCGATCTGATCAAGCCGGAGTACAAAGGCAAGCTGGTGTTTTCCGATCCGGCATCGTCCGGCACCGGCTTCTTTCACGTGTCCGCGTTCCTGCAATTGTGGGGCGAGGAAAAAGGCTGGCAGTTCATGGACGACCTGCACAAGAATATCGCCATCTACGAGCAAGGTGGCACCAAACCGTGCCGGATGGCGGCTGCCGGTGAGTTTCCGATCGGCATTTCCTACGAGTTGATCGCCGCCGAGTTGAAAACCAAGGGCGCGCCGATCGAAGCCCTTCTCATGCAAGAGGGCGGAGGCTGGGACATGGATACCGCCGCCATTCTGAAAGGCACGAAACATCCCGAGGCCGTGCGTCGCCTGATGGATTTTGCCGCCAGCAGAACCGCTAACGAAATTTACGCCAAGTACGTATCGCAAGTGGCGATGGAGGGCGTTTCCAAACCGATCGCCAATTATCCGGAGGGCGTTGCAGCTTCGATGATCAAGAACGACCTGGACTGGGCCGCAGCCAATCGAGACCGCATTCTCGCCGAATGGACCAAGCGCTACGGTCGCCCGAAATAACTGGCGCCCGAAATAACTGCGGCATCAAACAAACGGATGTCGATCAGGCCTGGTGCCGTGACGGGGTTTCACACCCCGCCGCGGCCTT
>JANOAW010000622.1:0-7196 GCA_031411355.1 Hyphomicrobiaceae bacterium
GTTATCGTGGACCCGCACAGTTTTGAATGCGCGCTCGCGGTCGACTGTGGCGCCGACAATCGATCGATGTGGCCGACATTGGCGGCCAGCTCGAGAATGCGCTCGCTATAAAGGTCGGAAAGTTCGGGCATGTCGTCTCGATCGATGGCAACGGCGCGACGCGTCGGTATGATAATAGGGCGTCGCACCGTCGAAACAAGCCGAGAGCCTGCCATGACCGACTTCGCCACACGTGGAACCGCAGCCGAGATCGAACGCGGATCAGTGTTCATGCCCAAATTCGATGCCGATGGCCTCATTCCAGCCATCGTCACCGACTCAGCGACCGGCGCCGTACTGATGTTTGCTTGGATGAACGCTGAAGCGCTCGACCTCACCCGCGCCACCCGCGTCGCGCATTTCTGGACCCGCTCACGCGCTCGCATCTGGAAAAAGGGCGAGGACAGCGGCAACGTCCTCGATGTGGTCGAACTCGCCACCGACTGCGACCAGGACGTGATGCTGGTGCGCGTCACCGTTCGCGGCGCGGGCGTCGCCTGTCACACTGGCGCGCGCAGCTGTTTCTACCGCCGGATCGACCCGGCGAGCGGGCGACTGGTCGACCGGCAAGGCGTTGGTGGCTGACGGGGCGTCAGCCACCAACGCGCCGTCGTGGATCACGGATCCAGCTCGGTGTCCCAATAGAGATAGTCGAGCCAGCTCTTGTGCAGATAATTGGGCGGGAACGCGCGCCCGTTGCGATGCAGCTCGAACACCGTCGGCTTGTACGGCAGAGTCATCGGCCGCAGTCCGGCTTGTTCAGGGGTCATCGATCCCTTGGCCAGGTTGCAAGGCGCACACGCCGTCAGCACGTTGTCCCATTTGGTCAAGCCGCCGCGCGAGCGGGGGATCAAATGGTCGAACGTCAGTTCGTGCTTGCAACCGCAATATTGGCACGAGAAGCGGTCGCGCAAGAACACGTTGAAGCGAGTGAAGGCCGGATATAACGCCGGTCTCACATACTGTTTCAACGCCACAACACTCGGTAGCCGCATCTCGAATGACGGGCTACGCACGTAGCGATCGTACTCGGACACGATGTTCACACGGTCGAGGAACACGGCTTTCACCGTCTCCTGCCAGCTCCACAGCGAAAGCGGATAGTAGCTCAGCGGCCGGAAATCGGCGTTGAGTACCAAGGCCGGGTGATGTTGATCTGCAAAGGCTCCTGACACGGCTTTCATCCCTGCTGGCTAGCCCGGATCGCCATTCAATCCGCGGCCTGAGCGGCCGGAGGAAATCCAGGTGTCCAATGCGGCTCGGCGCCACCCGAGCCTGGACCGATCCAGGAATGAGCGCGTCGCACGCGCGCAGGTATCGTGTATTATGGAGGTGTGACGGGCAGATGCAAGGGGGTAAAACCAGCGCATCGCCACGGTTATATACAAAAAGAGACGAATTCGTGGGCGCGCCGGCTTGGCCGTGGCGCGGAGCCATCACCTCTCACATGTGGCCGGCTCCACGGGTCGTCCCCGCCTCATCGCGCCGTCGCCGCCGCCTGATACGCGCGATTGAGCTTGGCCATGCCGCCGATCCACCGATCATAATCAGCGGGTTTGTTGGCCATGTATTTACCGACGATCGGGTGCGGCAGAATGCAGAAGGTCTCTCTGGCGATGCCGTCGAAGGCAACTTTGGCGCAGGCCTCAGCCGTGATCACGCCGTCGTCGAACTGGGGGCCCGACCCGCTGGCGCGGAGCAGGGGCGTATCGACACCTTGCGGACACAGAACTGAAACACGGATACCCTGATCGCGATGCGTGAAGGCCAGATGCTCGGCAAAGCCGATGGCTGCGTGCTTGGTCACGCCATACACCGCGCTGCCGACCTGATTGAGCAGACCCGCAGCCGAAACGGTATTGAGGAAATAGCCGCTTTTGCGAGCGATCATGCCGGGCAATGCGGCGCGAGCCGCATACACGTGCGACATGACATTGACCTCCCAGCCCTTTTGCCAGGCGGCATTGGGCGAGGCGACCGAACTCGAGGCATCGCCCCCGAAGGCGCCGATGCCGGCATTGCAGCAGAACAGGCCGATGCCACCGATGTTCGCCTCGGTCTCAGCCACCACGCGCGCGACGGCGGCTTCATCGGCGACGTCACAGGCGAACGCGGTCCCCCCGACCAGCTTTGCCGTTTCGCGCGCCGTGTCTTCCTTCAAATCGACGCAGACGACGTGTCGGGCCCCGCGCACCTTGGCCTCGAGGGCCAGCGCTCGACCAATGCCCTGTGCCGCTCCCGTGACGACGACGATCTGATTGGCGATGTCCATGGCTGTGCGGCCTCCGGTGTCAGGGTAAGTCGCAGTTGTGCGCTGTGACCCGTGCAAAGACAATGGCGCGGCTCTCGACCAACTGTCCCCGTCGACACTCCGTCGGCGAGCCTGCTAAACGTCGCGTCGTCAGAACGCCGTCAACCGGCGCCTTGGGAGGAAGAGCCATGTCTCGCAGACCATCTCGCCGCAACGTCATCGGCGGTCTCGCCGCCGCGCCGGTGTTTGCGCCAGCGCTCGTTCGGGCTCAGGGCTCGACCTACCCGGCCGGACAACAGATCAAGATGATCGTGCCCTACCCCGCAGGCGGCGCGACCGACATCGTCGGCCGCACCATCGCGGATGCCCTCGCCGATCTCTGGAAAGTCACTGTCGTCGTCGAGAACATCGCTGGCGCGGGCGGCAACGTCGGCATGGACCGTGTCGCCAAAGGTCCGAGCGACGGCACCACCTTATATGTCGTGCCGCCGAACGCGGCCACCAACCAGTTCCTGTTCGCCAAGATCGCCTTCGACATGGAGAAAGATCTCGTCCCGCTCTCGCAGGTGTCGAAATTCTGCAACATCGCCTGTGTGAAAAAGGCGCTCGGCGAAGAGATCAAAACCATCAAGGACCTGATCACGTACGCCAAGAAAAATCCGGGCAAACTGAACTTCGCCTCGTCCGGCGTCGGCACGACCATCCATCTGTCGGCTGAGTTGTTCAAGCGCATGGCCGACATCGACATGGTGCATGTCGCGTATCGCGGGTCGGCACCCGCCGTGCAGGACATCGTTGGCGGACAGGTGGACGTGATGTTCGACAATCTGCCGTCGATCTATCCGCAGGTTCAAGCCGGCACAGTCCGCGGCCTCGCTGTCACGCAGCCGACCAAGTCACGCTTCGCCCCCGAACTGCCGACCATCGCCGAAACCGTGCCGGGTTTCGACGTGCAATCCTGGTTCGGCATCGGCGTGCGCGCGGGCGTGTCGGCCGAGATCATGAAAAAGGTCGAAACCGACGTCGTCGCCGTTTGCAAGACCGAGGCGGTGCAGAAGCGCCTTGCCAACGCGGGCATGGAAACCGTCGGCTCACCGAAGCCCGAATTCGACGCCTGGATCGCAACCGAGCGCAAACGCTGGGGCGGCTTGATCTCGGAATTGAAGATCAAGGCGGAGTGACGATAAGGCCGTGCCATGGTGTCTGACCTCAGGTCAGACACCAGTACGACGAGGCGGCCCAAGTGCGCGCAGCAACGCGTCCCCGAGGTTTGCGTCCGTATAGGGTTTTCTCAAGAATATTGCCCCGCTGAAGTTCGCCGAAAAGTGGCTCGGTGAAAAGCCAGAGGCGATGACGAAGGGCGTGCCGCGGGCAACGAGCACGGCGACGACCGGATCGATTTTTCCGTCGGCAAGCGAGCCATCGAGCACGGCGACGTCCAGTTCATTGCTTGCCAGAAAAGCGAGACTGTCTTTCACCCGCCCCGCGGTGCCGACAACGGTGCAACCGAACTCGCCAAGGGCGTCTTCGAGTGCCATCAACAGGATGGGCTCGTCTTCAGCGACGAAAACGCGGATGCCGGAAAGAGAGGTCGGCGGCGTTGGGATTGGTTGGCTTTCGCCTACATGAAGATCTTGAGGAACGTGCACAATTTGGCCTCCGGCGTCTTCAGATGAGATGCCTAGCATGGTCCGAGCCAGCGCAGTGCATTAAAAGCGGAACCGGCTATCCGGTCGGCCCTACTGTCGTGTTTGAATGGGCAGATGGCGGATCCAATCGCGCAACCGGCGCGGTCCTGAGCCCGACGACCAACTCAGGCACAACGGCAGCCACCACCGATAGAGGCGCCTCGAAGGTGTAGGTCAAGCCATCGGGCGCGTAGTCGAGTTCGGCCGGCCGGACGAGCCCGCTGATCGCCTGTTGGAGAAGCCTACTTCCGAAACTGGAGCGGGTCGGCAGCGATACGCGCGGCCCGCCGCGCTCCTGCCAGCGGAACACGAAATGGGGCACGTCACTGACCGCAGCTGTTGTCCAAGAAATTGTGACTTTACCGCCAGGCAATGAAAGCGCTCCGTACTTGCAGGCGTTGGTACAGAGTTCGTGGATGATCAGGGCGAAGCCCTGCGTCGCATGTGGGTTCAGGTTCAGTGGCTCGCCTTCGATCACGATGCGCTCGGAAAACGCGCTCATTTCGCGCTTGATCACGTCGACCAACGGGGCGCCGAGCCAATTCGTTGCGATCAGAACCTCATTGGTACGGGCCAATGCCCGCAACCTGCCGCTGAACACGTCGCGGGCCTCGTCAAGCGTCCGATCGCCCGACAGACTACGAGACGCAATTGCTTGAATGACGGCGAGCAAGTTCTGCGAACGATGCTCGAGTTCTCGACCGAGGAACGCTTGATGGGCTTCCGCTGATTTGCGAGCCGTGATGTCGATGAGCATGTTGATGCCGCCGATGACGCGGCCGTTCGCGTCCCTCAAGAGTGCCGGATTGACGGAGCACCAGACGCGCGTACCGTCGGGCCGCTCTATTATGGCGTCCGCGTTGCTCTGTTTCTCGCCGCCTTTCAGGGTTTGCGCCATCAGGCATTGGTCACGAGGCATTGGTGTTCCGTCGGCGTGAAATAGTTTCCAGCTCACGCACCACTGATCCGTGGCGAGTTGCGGCACGTGGCCTGTCAACGCGACAGCTGCTGGGTTGAAATGTGTCACGTATCCTTCGGCGTCCGTCGTGAAGACGGCAGCCGGGAGTTCATTGATCATCTCCCGATAACGGCGCTCGTTTTCACGCAGAGCCGCTTCCGAACGATTACGATCGGTAATATCGACGAAGGTGATCACCACGCCGTCATTCACGTTGCTGAGCGTGCGATAAGGCCGGATGCGCATCACAAATGCGCGATCACTGTTTTTGAGCGCAAGATCACGCTCCACAAGATTGCCGCTCGATTGCACATTATCCACGTCGCCGCGCAGTTGGCTGTAATTGAGGAGGCTGACAATATCGGTAATGGATCGGCCGTGATCGCTGTCGCGGAGCGGAAATAACTGCGTCAGCGCTGGTGTAAAATGCTTGATGCATAACTGGTTGTCGAGAAAGACCGTCGCTATCTGCGTGCTCTCCAAAAGGTTCTGCATGTCACTGTTGAGACGCGTCAACAGGTCGTTCTTGTTGTTGAGTTCGCTATTGATCGTCTGCAGCTCTTCATTGACCGATTGCATCTCCTCCTTCGCGGTCTCCAGCTCCTCGTTCGAGGACTGCAATTCCTCGTTGACCGCCTGAAATTCTTCGGTCGTCGACTTCATGTCCTCAATGCACGATTCAAGCTCATCGGTAGCGGCCTGCAGTTGTGTTTTGGTGCCGAGCAGTTCCCGCTCCAACACGAGGATATTGGCGTCGCTCGTCGCCACCCGATCCACAGCCCCGTCTGCGCTCGCGGCCGACATGTCGCGGAAGGCCACCACGCAGGCCGCGCCGCTGGTGGTTTCATTGCCGCCGCCGATGGGCTCCACGATCAGCGTCAAAGCGCGGGCTTGGCCATTGATGCGAATGGTCAAGTCCTCATTGATGATCCGCTTATTGTCCGTGAGCGCCTGGTTCACCGCGGCCCTGACCGCGGGTCGCAATGCTTTATGGACGATGCTGAACAAATTGAGGCTCGCAACGCCCTGCGTCGGCTCGATATAATGACCGGTCTCGGCGCCGGAAAAGCGGGTGATCTCGTGGTTTCGATCGATGACGAAATAGGCCGGCGCATAGTGCTTCATCAGGCGATCGACGGCTTTTTCCGTCCGGTCATCTGCCAATTGTCGGTGCACCATCGTGGACGCCGGTGTGTCGGTGGGCCGGAGTTGGGGTTGCACGTGCGGCAGGCGCGCTCCGGCGTCGCGCCGCTGCAGAATGCGATGCTTCTTGTCGAGAGCCGTGAACAACCTGGAGTTGCGCGTCACGCTTTCGGCAGTTCCGAGGAACAAATACCCATCTGGTTTCAGCGCATAGTGGAAGGTACGCATGAGCCGATCTTGCAGATCGTCGCCGAGGTAGATCAGCACATTGCGGCAAGAAATCAGATCGAGTTTCGAGAATGGCGGATCTTTGACCAGGCTATGCGTGGAGAATACGCACATGGCGCGAATCTCCGGCACCGGAGAATAATCCGCACCTTCCTTGACGAACCATCTTTCAAGACGCTCCGCAGACAACCCCGATGCTGTCTTGCGGTAGCGCCCGGAGCGCGCGATGGCCACAGCGTTCGGATCAATGTCGGTACCGAAGATCGTTATCTCGCGCGGTCGCTGATCTTGCAGTGCCTCGCGGATGAGGATGGCAATGGAATAAACTTCCTCACCCGTCGAACACCCGGCAACCCACACGCGGACCGCTTCATCGTTGGTCTTGGCGCTGAGCACCGGGAGGATGACATTGCCCTTCAGCGCCTCAAAGGCATCTGGGTCGCGAAAAAACTGCGTCACGCCGATCAACAACTCATGAAACAGCGCAGTAACTTCTTCCTGGTCGTTTCTCAGCCGATCGACATAGCCGGCTGCGGTTTCGATCTGCAGCACCTGCATGCGCCTCTGCAGGCGCCGCAGCATGGTTGGCTCCTTGTAGCCGTGAAAGTTGTGCTCACTGCGATCATGCAGCAGCGCTGTGATGCTGGCCAAGTGCTGCTGAAGATCTCGGCGGTTGCCGTTGCCGTCCTTGCTCTGCGCCACTTCCACCATGTGTTTGTTATAAGCGACAAGCTTGGCCGGCATGGCCTCGACCGGCATGACATGATCGACAAGGCCTGTGGCGACCGCGCTGCTCGGCATGCCGCTCAGGGCGTGGTGGTCGAACTCTGCTTGAGCCAGCGTCAGACCGCCGGCCTCCTTGATCGACCTGATCCCTCTCGCGCCGTCG
>JANOAW010000623.1:0-2178 GCA_031411355.1 Hyphomicrobiaceae bacterium
GGCGAAGATGTCACCACCAAACCACCCGCCGGCCGCGGCGTGTCGATGGTGTTCCAGTCCTATGCCTTGTTTCCACATCTGACCGTCGCCGAGAACATCATCTTTGGGCTGCGCGTGCGCAAAGTCGAAGCCGCGGAACGCGAGCGCCGGCTCGCCCGTGCGGCCGACATCCTCGGTCTCGGTGCCCTGCTCGAGCGCAAGCCCTCGCAATTGTCCGGCGGCCAGCAGCAACGCGTCGCGCTCGGTCGCGCCATCGTCGCCGAAACGCCCGTGTGCCTGATGGATGAACCACTGTCGAACCTCGACGCCCAGCTGCGGCTCGACATGCGGCGCGAAATCCGCGGCCTCCAGCAGCGGCTCGGCATGACGATGCTCTATGTCACCCACGATCAGGTGGAAGCCATGACCATGGCCGATCGGGTCGTGCTCATGCGCGCCGGCAAGGTCGAGCAGAACGGCACGCCCGAACAATTGTACGAGACACCTGCGAATATCTTCGCGGCCCGCTTCGTCGGCACGCCACCGATGAACGTGCTGCCGTTTTCGGCCATCGCCGAGCAAGCACCGTGGATATCGCCGCCCGCTGGCGTCCTGCCCGCCGACCTCTCCATCGGAATCCGTCCGGAACATGTGCGCGTCGCCGAGCACGGCATCGCGGGTGTGGCCGGTCCCATCGAATATCTCGGCGCCGACAGCTTGATCGACGTGCACGTGCAGGGCCGCTCCATCGTCGTGCGCACACCGGGCCGATCGAGGCTCGTGCCCGGCGCTCCCGTTGCCTTGGCGTTCGAGGCGACGGCCGCGCACTGGTTCGTCACGGCAACCGGCCGGCGGGTATGACACCTCATGCCGGCATTTTTGATCCTGCTCGGAACCCTGTTCACCTGGATCGCGCTCTATCAGGGCATTCTTGCGTATGCTGTCGGCCCGCCGCCCGATCGTGACTTGATGACCGTGTCCGGTCGCATCGATGACGTCGACACGCCCTGGACACGCAATCGCTTCGTGGAGGCGACACAGGTGAAACTCGAAGTCGCGCCGACACGGTTCGTCACCATCGCGGTCCGCCAGGACACGATGTCGACGGCATCGCTGCAAGCCCTTCGAGGTCGGATCGTCACGGTTCGTTTCGCAGGCGGTCGCCCACGCAACCGGTGGCTCTACGACCTCGCGATGGACGGTCGTACCCTCGTCCCCCTCGATCAGGAGCGGGCTCGCGACGTTGCCGCGCATCGGCGATCACTCGGCCTGATGCTGCTCAACGGAGGTATTGCCGTCGTCGTCATGCTCTCGGCCGCATTTGTGCGCCGTCGTCATAAGCGACGCGCCCAACAGCTTGACCCTGGATCGTAAATCCAGCGACACGCTTGCTTTCGGCGCAGCTCCGTGGTCAACGGGCCGAAAGTCACCCCCGGGATTTCAACCATGACATCCGCAGCTGACGAACGCGCCCGCTACCTCGCCGCAAAGAAACGCATCGGCGCCATGCGCGGCGTTTATCTCCACGCAGCCATCTTCGCCGTCGTCATGACTGGCCTCGTCGCACTCAATTTCTATCTTGGCGGCGCACTCTGGTCGCTCTGGCCCTTGGCCGGATGGGGTATCGGTCTCGCAGCCCACGCAGTCAGCGTGTTCGGCCGCATGCCCAAGGCCGTGTCCGCTTGGGAAGGTCGCAAATTGCGCGAGTTGACCGAGCGCCGCTGACGTCGACGCCCCGCCTTGTCCCGCCTTGTCCCGCGGCTGCCTTGTCGCAACGGCGCGTGGCTGCTAGGCCGCAGGCAACGTTTGCCATTGGTCCGGGATCACACATGGGTGTCTTCAGCGAAATTTTTTCCTGGTGGGGCGGTAACACCTGGTCGAACCGGATCTACACCGCCATGCGCGGTCGTCATGTCGGCACCGACGAGATGGGCAATCGCTACTACGTCCAATCCAAGGGAATAGGCCCGCTTGGCGTACCGCGCCGCTGGGTGATCTACGAAAATGGTGCCGAGGCGAGTTCCATCTCTCCCGATTGGCACGGCTGGATGCATTACACCGTTGATACGCTACCCACGGACGATGCAGCCTATCATCCTCGCCCTTGGCAAAAACCCCATCGCGCGAACATGACAGGAACATCGGAGGCTTACCGTCCTCCGGGCTCGATCCTGCATGCCGATCCTCGCCGCCGTCCAG
>JANOAW010000624.1:0-5828 GCA_031411355.1 Hyphomicrobiaceae bacterium
ATGGGCGCCATCATGGGCACCATCATGGCCGGCAACGTGCTGATGGTGATCATCCCCGGTCAACGCAAAGTCATTGCAGATCTGATCGCCGGCCGCGCCCCCGACGCCATCCACGGCCGCCGGGGCAAACAACGCTCGACGCATAACAATTACCTGACGCTGGCAACAGTATTCGTCATGATCGCGGGCCATTATCCGCTCGCATTCGCGACCAGATACTCATGGGCGATCATCGGCGTTCTGATCGTCATGGGGACGCTGATCCGACATTTCTACAACGAGCGGCACAAGGGCAACGGCGATCACTGGTGGGCCTGGGGCGCGGCCGTGGCGCTCGGCGTCGTCGTTGTCGCGCTGTCGATGGCCGGACCCGCAGTGCCTGAAAAAAAGCGCCGGGCAGACGTCGTCGTCCCGCCGGCGCCCGTGACGTTTGCCATGGTCGAAGACATCGTCGTCTCGCGCTGCTCGATGTGTCACGCAGGCGAACCGGTGTGGAGCCCACTGGAGCCGCTGCAACGTCCGATGATGCACGCGCCCAAACATGTGAAGCTCGAAACGCCCGATCAAATCCAGGCCCATCGGCGCGAAATCAAACTACAGGCCGTGCATTCGAGCGCGATGCCACCCGGCAACATCACTGAGATGACCGACGCCGAGCGGGCGGTGTTGGCCGCGTGGTCGGCTGCGACACGGTAGCGGATATGCCCGTTTCATTGGAGTTTACGCACCCCTATGCTCCAAATCCGCGCTTGACTGGAAAACAACTGTGAGTACTGTGCGCTCAAAGCCCCCTTGAGACGGCTGACATGGCGCGTTGCGTGCCGGAGTCGTCTTCGAACAACATGGACGCACGTCATGGCGAAGCCGGTAACACAGAAGATCAAACTCAACAGCACCGCCGGTACGGGCCATTTTTACGTGACGAAAAAGAACCCACGCACGTCGACCGAGAAGCTTGTGTTCAAGAAGTACGATCCGGTCGCACGTAAACACGTCGATTACAAAGAAGGTAAGATTAAGTAATTCGGCGCCGGTCCCCTTGCCGCGGGAAATGCGGCTGGTGGCCTCACGTACTCATCGAAATTTCGAAATGTCCTGTAGAGGATGACGGGCCGCGAGTGCTTGATTTTGCGCAAGTAGCAAACTTGTGCGGATCAGTTGAAGCAGCGCGTGGCGCTGTCGAACGCATACGTACGGCATATACAGGCCGCATGGTCTCGGGATGAGGGCGTTGGAAATAGTCGAGCCCACGTTGTCCGGCAGCGGGGTATGTTCCCGGACAAACGTGGGCCCGACCGTTGTCAAATGGTTGACCAAAGAGGGCGTTGGCCGGCCACCTGACGTTGGGTTGCGTTCCCGCAGCTTCGAGAGGAGGCCACTCCTCAAGCTGCTTTCCGCTTCCCACCCCAGGGCATCAGGAGATGCGGCGGACCCGATGGCCCATGGGGAACTGAATTGCGTGACGTTCGTTGACCGCTCTGTTGGAGCGGGTAGATCATGTATCTAAGGACTTTTGAGTAACATGCAACACCCGTACGGGTCTGCTTGCTTCAAATATCCTTGACACGACGACGACTCATAACAGCACGACCAGAACATTTTGGCAATCCCTCCGCGCTGGAGTTGCGACCTTCGAGGATTGCGCCTCGATCGTCGACTGCCTCATATCACTCCAAGAACGCGGCGGCCGTTGGGCGAAGGCGTGCCAGGAGTTTGTCTCAGTCTAAGGGCTAAGCCGTTGCGTGTCGTATCACGACCAAGCCGCCGGCGATGTTGACGTTCGATGCCGGCTGGGCAACCTTGATCCCATAGCAGGTTTCAGGAGGGTCGAGATGAAACGTTTCGCGACAGTGGCGGCTGTCTTCATGGCGGTGTTTGCAGGCAATGACGCATGGGCGCAAGCCGTGTCGTGCCCCGTTAAAATCGGCGGCATCCTGCCGTTGACGGGATCGATGGGGCCGATCACCAAGAAAATATCCGAGAGCGCCCAACTCGCCATCGAGCACATCAACGCCGGTGGCGGCGTCAAGGGCTGCCCGGTACAGTTCATTCTGCGCGACGACCAGGGGCAACCGACGGTCGGCGTCGACGCCGCGAAATATCTGGTCGAGATCGAGCGCGTCCAAGCCATCACCGGCACCGTGTCATCCGGCGTCACCGGTCCGATCATCTCGTCGGTCACCGCGCCCTCGAAAGTGGTCCAGATCTCGTGTTGCTCGACGGCGAGCCCATTCACGCTCGATGGGCGCAGCCAGGGCTACTTTTTCCGCTCCATTCCAACGTCCAAGACTCAGGCCTATGCAACGGCATCGGAAATGGCGCGTCGCGGGCTCAAGAAGACGGCGATCATCTATGTAAACACCGACTTCGGCTTGGACATGACTCGTTTCATCGAGGCGGCGTTGCCAAAGCTCGGCGGCGAAGTCGCGGTCAAGGTGCCCTACAACGACAATCAGCCGAACTACCGCGCCGAAGTCACGTTGGCGCTCGCCTCGAAGCCTGAGTCGCTGCTCCTGATCGGTTTTCCGAAAGACGCCGTCACCATCGTACGTGAATGGCTGTCGCTCGGCGGCAGTCAGAAAATCGCGCTCAACAATTCCATGCGCGTTAAGGATTTCGTTGACGGTGTCGGCGCCAAATTCCTCAACGAAGCCTTCGGCATGGACAATGCGCAGGTCGCGGGCGCAAACGTCGACGCCTTCAACGCGGCGTTCGAGCAGAAATACAAGACCGACACAAAGGGTCCCGGCGTGCACACGCAATACGATGCGGTGATGGCGATCGGCTTGGCCATGAACATCGCAACCGAATTGACCGGCCCCGCCATAAAGGACGCCGTCCGCAAGATCCACACCCCCGGTGGCGAAGTCGTCGGCACTGGACCTGAGGGTTTCAAAAAAGCCGTAGACGCCATCAAGGCCGGCAAGCCGATCAAATACTCAGGTGCGACCGGCCCGATCGAGTTCGACGCCAACGGCGACGTGACGGGCCCCGCATTGGTGTGGAAGATCGACGCCGGCGAGATCAAGACCGATCGCGTCATCTCGATCGACGAGATGTTGGCCTTGTTCAAAAAAATCGAAGGCTGATGGATCTGGGACAATCGGCCGATGCACCACGAGAGGGGGGCTCCTCGTGCAGGAGGAGCCTTGCAGGCATCGGCCGATCGTTTGGGTCAACGACGGCGCCGTCGGTTTGGATCAGCGCCAGTTCGCAATAAATCGGCTCAGTATACAACGGCGCAATGCCTGAATCGCGCCGTTGCATGATGTTTGCATGTCATCACGCTTGCACGCCCTGCACGACCACCCTGTCGACGCAGGTGTCGACGGTTGCAGGAACGTGACCCATGAAGATCGATCAGACCCGCCGCATGGCGCTGCCCTTGGCACTTTTTGCGGCTTCGGTCGCAACCAGCGCAGCAACGGATGCCAAGACGCCGGGCAAAACCGCCAACTTGCCAGCAGATATGTCGTCCGGCGTTTTCGGTCTCGAGCCATCGAGCAGCGTCGATCAATCGGCCAGATTGCAGGCCGCAATCGACCATGCGGCAGCCCGCGGTGCCACGCTCGTGCTGCCCGCCGGAACCTATATCGCCAGTCGACTGCAATTGCGTGCGGGAACGCGGATTTCAGGACAAGGTGCAACGCTCGTTTACGGTGGCGGCGGCGTTTTGATCGCAGCCGTCGACGCGCCGGGTATCCGCGTATCCGGCCTCACGATCGAAGGCGGTATGCTGCCGGTCGCCGAAGCGTTGATCAGTTTGACGGGCTGTGACGACGCCCAAATCTCAGACGTGACGATCCGGCAAGCCGGCAAGACAGCGATACGTCTCGTGCGCGTTTCGGGTCGGATAACGGGATGCAGTATCGTCAAATCGCGTGACACAGCGATTTTCAGTCTCGACGCCGCCGGGCTCGAAATCTCACACAATGTCGTCACGGGTGCCGGCGACAACGGCATTCTGGTTTGGCGAAGCAGCCACGGTGAGGACGCCACCATCGTCGCCTTCAACCGCATTTCCGGCATCACCAACGCCTCCGGCGGAACCGGCCAATACGGCAACGGTATCGGCGTTTACCGGGCAGGGCGGGTTTCCATCGCCAACAATCGCATCACGGATTGCGCCTACACGGCCATTCGCGCAAACGAGGCGAGCAACGTGCAGATGACGGCAAACAACGTCGAGCGCATCGGCGAGGTTGCCCTTTACGCGGAAGCCGCCGACGAGCGCATCGGTGCCTCCGGGTTCGAAGGCGCCCTGATCGCCAACAACATTATCGACACCGCCGCGACGGGCATCGTCGTGACCAACTTCAACAACGGGGGGCGCCTGGCCGTCATCCAAGGCAATCTCGTGCGCAACTTGATGCGCCGCGAGCACGAGAAGGTGGACAAGCGCGGCGAGGGCATCGCCGTCGAAGCGGATGCCGTCGTCTCGAACAACGTCATCGAGAATGCGCCGACGTGCGGCATCATGATCGGTTGGGGGCGGCATATGCGTGACGTGACGGCGACGGGCAATCTCGTTCGTCGTGCGCGCATCGGTATCGCGGTTACGAGTGACGGCGGCGCCGGGCAATGTCTGCTTGCCCACAACATGATCTCGGACACCAAGGAAGGCGCCATCCGCGCCATGGATCACGCCAAGCCCATCGGCGCCGACATGGTCGGCGGCAAGGGGCCGCGTCATGTCGTATTGGCCGGCAACGTCGCCGTCTGAGCGCTGCGCCGGCTCTCCATGTGGAACTGCACTCGGGTCTCGTCCGTTTCGGTCTAAACCGCACGGAGACAAATCATGCCGACGCCGCAGGAATTGGAAGCCAAGTTCTGGAAAGCTTTGAAATCCGACATGACGATGATGCTCGGATTGGATGGCGTGGAAGACGGTCACGTTCGCCCAATGACCGCGCAGATGCAGGGCGACCGAGGTCCCGTCTGGTTTTTTACCTCGACCGATAATAATATCGTGCAGCGCCTGGACAAAGGTAATCGCGCAATTGCGAGCTTTACCTCCAAAGGACATGACCTCTTCGCGACAATGCATGGTCCGATCCGTGTCGACACGAGTCCGGAGATGAGAGACCGTCTTTGGAATAAGTATGTTGCAGCTTGGTATGAAGGCGGCAAGACAGACCCCAAGTTGGTTTTGTTGCGCTTCGATCCGGAAAAGGCTGAAATTTGGTTGGACGGCTCGAGTATCATTGCTGGGATCAAGATGTTGCTGGGTAGCGATCCCAAGGAAGACTACAAAGACAACGTCGCCAAGGTTCAGTTCAAGTAAACCGTCCCGAAGGCATTATGTGTTATGTCCGCGACCCCTCGCAAACCAGCAAAACGAAAATCCGCAACAACCAAGGCGGCGTCGAATATTCCGCCTTGGCAGAAACCCGATCCAAAGCCGCCGCCTGAGCGCAAAACGCTGTCGAAATCGCAGAAAGCCAAAGCCAAATCGGCGGCTCGCGAGGCGGGTCGCCCATATCCAAATCTCGTCGACAATATGCGAGCCGCTCGAGACACGGATTGATTGCTCTCGCCTTGGCGCCATTTCCGCGGCCGGCGACAACGGGACTTCAATCGTGAAGCGGAGTGTGCAAGTCTCGACCAGCGTCACGTGGCGCGTGGGAGATGTGGCATGCGGATCGTCGTCGGTATCATCGCAGCGGTTCTCGCCGTTCTACTCGTGCATCAACCCATCATCTGGGGCTTCATCAAAGCCGGATTGATCACGGCACAGCCCAATGGCCCCGTGCCCACCGTCTACAACATGGCCCCGTTCGGTGGGGCGCCGGCGGTGCTCGTTGAAAATTTCAAGAAACTCGGCTTCA
>JANOAW010000625.1:0-4529 GCA_031411355.1 Hyphomicrobiaceae bacterium
CACCAAACCGGTGTCCAATTTGGTGCGAAATGCTTAAGTCGATTTTGTCTAAGAACACGGTCCCCCCTTTGCCCGTCGAGGCCGTATATGCGGTGGTGAAACCGGCCGTGAACTGAACCGCGTCCGCGACTTGGATCGTCAGCGGTTGATCGCCTGCGATCGCAATGGTTTTCGAGCCGGGAACCGCGGTGAACGTGCCTTTGCGGCCGGTCGTATCTTCCACCGTCCCGTTGGCCGTATCGAACGTCGCGATGATGGCCTGGCCGTCGGTATTCGTGAACTTCGCCGTGACTTTCATGGGGTCCCCCGAAAAATATGCGCCGTGTGGCAACGCAAAGTCGGAGAAAGGGCGGCGTCCGTCAAGCGAACTCCACCACGCGGCGCGAAAGCCTCGACCTCCCTCCAGTGGCGACGCGGGCCTGACGACCGAAAGCGCGCCGACGACAACGCGACCGATGACGCGACCCACTTGACTTCGTGCTCGACCCACCGTAACCGCTGCATCCATCGCAGCGTAACCAGCGCTGTGTGTCGGTCTGCGGGAGTAGCTCAGCTGGTTAGAGCGCCGCCCTGTCACGGCGGAGGCCGCGGGTTCAAGTCCCGTCTCTCGCGCCAACTTTACCGATCCAACACATCTCGTCGGTTTTTGTCGGGCGGCTGTGCCAATGACCCATGTGCCGCCACGTCTCATCCCTGAACTCGTCGTTACCGACATCGCCGTCAGCGTTGCCTTTTGGCGCAACGTGCTTGGTTTCGCGGTCATCTACGATCGCCCTGAGGACGGCTTTGCGATGTTGCAACGCGACGGCGTGCGCATCAATGCTCGACCAGGTCGACGGCGGCGCTCCCGGTAGGCGAGGCATCTGGGATACGGGGCCGCTGGTTCGACCATTTGGCCGGGGCATCAATTTTCAGCTCGGCGTCGATGATCTCGACCACGAATTGGCGCGCGTTGCCAAGGCAGGGGCGGCGTTGATTTTCGGCCCGAGGCGCGGTGGTATCGCGTCGGAAATGAAGACGTCGGCGTCCGACAAGCGCTGGTGCAAGACCCCGACGGATATCTCGTGCGCCTGCAGATGAGCATCGGCCGGCGGACGTCGTCACGCGGTGAGGCGTAGGATCTCGACGATGTCGGCGGGCCCGGCGATCGGGCGCGGGTTTTTTGGCACCCACGGCGTCTTCATGGCGGCCGCTGCGATGTCGCCGAAGTGCTGAGGCGTCACGCCCACCTCGGCCAAGGTGCGCGGCAACTCGAGCCCGCGGATGAAGGCGTCCAGGACATCACTGGCGTCGCCACCCGGGTGCCCCATGGCAATCGAGACGAGTGCTTGTCTTGCTGCATTGGCGGACCTGTTCCAGCGCATCACGCTCGGCAGCATCAGGCAACTCGTGATGCCGTGTGGCACGTCGTGGAGCGTGCCGAGGACATAGCCGATGCCGTGGCTCGCGCCCATCGGCACACCCGACGACAGTGCCCCCATCGACAGCCAGCAGCCGAGCTGACAGTCGAGCCGCGCTGCGAGATCGGCGGGGTTGGCTTTCACGCGGGGCAGGGCGTGCGCCAAGAGCGCCAAGCCTTGCAGGGCCTGGGCATCGCCATAGGGCTGCGCTTCGTTCGAGCAGATCCCTTCAACGCAATGATCGATGGCGCGCAGACCGGTCGAGAGCCAGAGCCACATCGGTGTGTGTACCGTCGGTGCCGGGTCGAGAATAGTCGCACGCGGAACAAGCAACGGGTGGCGGAACAGCTCTTTGGTTCTGGTCCGCTCGTCGGTCACACCGGCAAGGGCTGAAAATTCGCCGGCAGACAACGTGGTGGGTACGCTGATCTGGCGCACCGTCGGCGGTTTGATGTTCGGCATCACACCGCCGACCACACGCAGCGCATCCATTTCGGCAGGTGTTCGAATGTCGTTGGCGAGGCACAGTTGGACGGCCTTGGCGGCGTCGGTTATCGAGCCGCCGCCGAACGTCGCGATCAGATCGGCGCCGATAGTGCGCGCGTGCTCGGCGGCCTTGACGACCGCCGATCGCGGCGAGTGCGCGGGCATGGTGTTGAACGTGCCGGCATGACGACTGCCGAGAGCGCGGCGCACGGCTTCGATTTCACCGGTCGTGCGATCCAGCGTTCCCGATGCCATCAGCATCACGTGCTTGGCGCCGATGCGCTCCGCTTGACCCGCGATCACCTCGGCGGCCGGTATGCCGAAGACGACTTCTTCCATGGCGGCGAACGCAACTTTACCCGTGCGCATGCTGATCGACCTCGTACGCGTGACTGAGCAACGCTGCGACAGCTGCGCGCAAAGGTAAAGTGGCCAACGCGTGTTTGGGCTCTCGTCGACGGTCTATGTCGACGGTCTAACGTGTAACAGCGATGCGCCAGCGACCGTGACCGATGTCCGCAACCTCGAATTCGACGGGCAGAAATTTCTCGATCACTGCGATATTGGATCTCGTGTGCGGGGTCGGCTTCGATGTGACGACGATGCCGTCCCCGACCAAGGCCATCGGCACCAGCAATTGATCGGCGAGGTGTGGGCCGACTGGTGCGCCGCTGGCGAGGTGGGCGCGCACCTGTTCGACCGCGTCGGCTGCGACCAGTTCGGCCGCGCGCCCGCGCTCACCGTAAGCCGTGAAGTTTTCGATCACGGCCTCCGATGCGATCTCGATCATGATGACGTTGCCCGGGCCATCGGCCTTGACACTGTGAGCTTCGATGGTTTCGTCGGGCCAACCGAGCAGGTCGGCTGCAGTGCGAGCGCCGCGCTGGGCGACATCGAAGGGGATATTGGCGACCTTGGCCCGTATCCGGCGTGAAACCGTAGGTCCGGCCGTATCGATGGCGAGCGGGGTCGACAACGCTCCGGGCACGATGTCGACCCGCCAGCGACCACCAGCTGCCGGATCAAAGCCGTGGCGCTCGAGGCTTGCCGTTACGTTTGCGCCCATGCGGCGCAGCAACGGCAGATAGGTCCGGTCGAGGCAATCGAAACTCGGCGCGCCCGCAACATGCGTCGTGCCAACGAAAACGAGAGTGGACGGAGTATTTGAGCGCAGGAGCGCCGGGAACACAGTCTGGAACACAGATCCCGTGGCCCCTGCTATGCCAGTTGTGAAGGCATAGGCACCGGCTTCGACCGGCCCGGGTGCGAAGGCCAATTGCTGTGACAGCAGGTCGGCGCCGGTCACGGTCGCATGGCATATCGTGCGCGCGGCCGACACGGACGCCAGATGCCGGCGCAGCAGTCCGGGCTTGGTGCGGTTGGCTCGCAGGTGATCGATATGGAACGGCTGCCCCGTCACCATCGACAACGTCAGGGCCGTGCGCAGGATCTGCCCGCCGCCGGCCGAGCCATCAAGTATGAGCATCGTCGAGCCTCCGAACTCCTGCTGCCGAGATGTGCATGGCAGCGGCCCGAGAAGAAGAGGTTGCGACGACAAGAAATGATGAAACGTTCACGACGCTTTTCGGCGCCGCGGTCGGGATCGAACCGACGTAACCGTGTAGTTCCATCAGCATTCGTCGCAGCTGGATTGAAGTCCTGGCGCATCGAAGTCCCGGCGCATCGAAGTCCTGGCGCATCGAAGTCCTGGTGCATCGAAGTCCCGGCGCATCGAAGTCCCGGCGACGAGGAGGCGCACAAGAGAGAGACATTGGGAAAATGTACTCCTGTGCCGCATTCGCCGGGGTCGCTCCCGCCTGCGCGGGAAAGACGAAACGCAATCAAGAAAGTCGCGACGACGAGAATCGGCGAAACGGTCCTGCTCTATCCACTGAGCTACGGGCCCATACTCGAGAGAGTCTGGTGGGCCCGGTGGGATTCGAACCCACGTCCTGGTCGTTATCAGCGATGTAGTTCCGCCTGCATTCGTCGCGTTTTTCAGTCAGCGTATGGTTCAAGTCTGCATTTTATATCCGATCTTTTCGCGGTCAGTCGTGCACGACGACAAGACTTGATGAAACATCCGACGCTCTGCCTCTGAGCTACACTGTGAGCTTGCGCTGACCGCGGCAGGTTTCGAGCCTGCGACCTTCGGTATGCCATGTAGTTCCATCTGCATTCGTCGTGATTGACAGTCCGCAACTCAGGCCAGGAAGACGCGCGGCCACCGTTGCGGCGGATCGTGCGAAAATCCGTCCGCGACCGGCCTCCTGTGGCGAGATGCCGGCGCTAGACTGCTTGTCATAGCGGTCGCGTGACCGCGCGTCTTCCAGGCCTGTTTCAGTCTCCAGCGACAAGAGTGACGAGAGTGAGCTGCCGATAACGGTGGGTCGGCCGCGTTTTCCAGACGCGACGCTCGGGGGAGGATGTAGTCCCGTCTGCATTCGCTGGGGGTGGCGACGTGGGACGTGTGACGTCCCCAATCTCCATTCCGTCGCGACGACGAAAAAGATGAAACGCCGCTTGCGCGGATCTGCTCTACCGCTGAGCTACGGACCCACAGTGGTGGACCCGGCCGGGATCGAACCGGCGACCAGATGTAGTTCCATCGGCATTCGTCGCGTTTGCGTTCGGGGCCAGACC
>JANOAW010000626.1:0-2929 GCA_031411355.1 Hyphomicrobiaceae bacterium
GACGAACCGGGCGACACGCGGCGTCTATCCACCAGGTTCGACCTTCAAGATGGTCACGGCGTTGGCGGCTGCCGAAGCCGGCGTGATCGACCTCAAAGAGAAGCTGCCCTGCGACGGCAAGTTCGAATATTTCGACAGGACGTTTCGCTGCTGGAAGCGTTCAGGACACGGAAGTTGTGACTTCCACAGCGCCCTGAAGCAGTCGTGCGATTGTTATTTCTATGAGATCGTGCGGCGGACGGGGATCGATGCGTTCGCCGCCATGGCGCGCAAACTCGGGTTTGGCCAGATCTACGATTGCGGCCTGGCGGGACTGAAAGCAGGGCTTGTGCCAGATCCCGATTGGAAACGCGGTCGTTTCGGCAAGGGCTGGCTCGGCGGCGAAACCATTCTTGCCGGCATCGGCCAAGGCTACGTGCTGACGACGCCTTTGCAGCTCGCGGTGATGACAGCCCGTCTTGCGTCTGGCCGCTCCGTAACGCCGACGTTCGTGCGCCGCGCGGCACACGAGCCGGTGCCCTCGTTTGCGCCTGTTCCCGGCAAGCCCGAATGGATCACCGCGATCCGCCGCGCACTCTCGGCGGTCGTCAACGAAGACGGCGGCACGGGGTCGAGGGCAAAGCCCGAGGACGGCAGTTTTACCGTCGCGGGCAAGACGGGGACGTCTCAAGTCGGTCGGGCGTCGAGCGAAACCGCACAGTTGGATCTGCGCTGGGAGTTGCGGGATCATGCGTTGTTCGTCTGTTATGCGCCGATCGTAAAACCCCGCTATGCCGTGTCGGTGGTGATCGAGCACGGTGGCGGCGGCGGCGCCACCGCAGCACCCGTCGCGCGCGACATTCTCGACAAGGTCATGGAGCGCGATCCTTTGGCAAAGCTCGCCTGGCCGGGCGTGCGCCGTGTCGATCGCGGTGGTTCGGCGGCCCCCGTCGATGGACGAGAGGGCTGAACCGCATGGTGTTGATATCCGACATCGGCGCGCGCCGCCCGCAGACGCTCGCTGAAAAGCTCTGGCGCATCCAGTGGCTTGTCCTGGCGCTTATCGTCGTCATCGCCTCGGTCGGTGTTTCGGCGCTTTACTCGATCGCAGGCGGGTCGTTCGAGCCATGGGCCGAACAGCATGCGCTCCGGGTCGCAGTCGGGCTCGCCCTCGTGATCGCGCTCTCGATCGTGCCGGTGCGCTTCCTGCTCGGCATGGCGTATCCGGCTTATGCCTGCGCATTCCTGATGCTGGCGGCCGTGCCGATGGTCGGCATCATGCAGATGGGGGCGCGGCGCTGGATCGGCGCCGGTAACTTTCAGATCCAGCCGGCCGAGGTCATGAAGATCGCGCTCGTGCTTGCACTGGCGCGCTATTATCAATGGCTCGCGCCTGAGCGCGTGTCACGTCCATTGTGGGTCGCCGTACCCCTGCTCATGATCGCGCTGCCGGTCGCCCTGGTGCAGCGCCAGCCGGATCTCGGCACAGCTATTCTGATTACGCTGTTGGGACTGGGGCTGATGTTTCTCGCCGGCGTGCACTGGATTTATTTCGCCGGCGGCGCGGCCGCAATCGCCGCCATGGCGCCGATCCTGTGGATGTTCCTGCACGACTACCAGAAAAAGCGCATTCAAACCTTCCTCGACCCCGACCGCGATCCGCTCGGTGCCGGCTATCATATTCTGCAATCCAAAATCGCGCTCGGCTCGGGCGGCGTCAACGGCAAGGGCTTCATGTCCGGGACGCAGAGCCAATTGAATTTCCTGCCGGAGAAACATACCGACTTCATTTTTACGATGTTCGCCGAGGAGATGGGCTTTACGGGGTCCGTCACATTGCTGGTATTGTACGGGCTGTTGATCGGCCTGTTGTTCTCGATGTCGCTATCGGCGCGCAATCAGTTTTCGCGCATTGTCATTGCCGGCAGCGGGATGACTTTGGCAATTTACGTCACCATCAACATCGCCATGGTCACTGGACTGGCCCCCGTGGTCGGCGTGCCCTTGCCACTGGTGTCCTACGGCGGCACGGCCATGACCACGTTGTCGATCGCCATCGGTATAGCCATGAGCGCCCACGTGCACCGCTCAGAGACACTCCGGCGCGGCGACCTGAGCCTTTGAAGTGCATTATAACGCACTAAAAGCACCCCGCAGCCGCAAGAAATGCATAATTATGCATTTTTGATCTTGACTGACCATGTTGCGTCTGGCTTTAGAACGGCGCGATATAGATTTTTACGGCTGCATCGAGGGTGAGATGGCTGAGCACGCGGCGAAACTGACGGCTGCATCGGGCATCGTCGATTTTCATCGAACGCCCGCCACATACCGTCACTGGAAAATGAAGTTCGACGGCGACGTCGCCGAGTTGATCATGGACGTCGACGAAAACGCGACCTTGTTTCAAGGCTATCAACTCAAGCTCAACTCCTACGATCTCGGCGTCGATATCGAGCTGGCCGATGCGCTGCAGCGCCTGCGCTTCGAGCATCCGGAAGTGAAAGTCGTCGTGCTCAAGTCGGGCAAGGACAAGGTGTTCTGCGCTGGCGCGAACATCCGCATGCTCGCTGGCTCCGCGCACGCCCACAAGGTCAACTTCTGCAAGTTCACCAACGAAACCCGCAATGGCATGGAGGACTCATCGGAGTTCTCGGGGCAAAAGTTCATTTGCGCCGTCAAGGGCACCGCTGCCGGCGGCGGCTACGAACTCGCGCTCTCTTGCGACGAGATCATTCTCGCCGACGACGGCAACTCGACGGTTTCGCTGCCCGAAATTCCGCTGCTCGCCGTCCTGCCCGGCACCGGCGGCCTGACCCGCGTCACCGACAAGCGCAAGGTCCGCCGTGACCGAGCGGACGCTTTCTGCACGATCGAGGAAGGCGTCAAGGGCAAGCGCGCCGTCGAGTGGCGTCTCGTCGACAAGGTCGTGCCGGGCTCGAAATTCGAG
>JANOAW010000627.1:0-2895 GCA_031411355.1 Hyphomicrobiaceae bacterium
GCATCATGACACGCAGAACCATCGAACAACGCTTGGCGCAGCTGGAAGCGCAGAAGAAAACTCTACAGTCCCGTCTCGGCAAGCAAGAACGCGCGCGTGACACGCGGCGCAAGGTCCTACTCGGCGCGCTCATCCTGCATCGCCTGCAGTCAGACAAGCCCGACGCGTCATCTGCCTGGCTGCGCAACTGGCTCATATCAGAGCTGCCCGTGTTCCTGACACGCGACATCGACAAGGCATTGCTTGCAGACCTGATGTCCACGTTGGAGATGGCGGCAAAAGCATCGTCGCCTATCGTTCCGCCAGCTTCGGCAGCCGCTCCAAACTTGGCACATCAGACAGTGTGAACTGAGTGCCGCCGCTTGTCGACCGAACTATTCGCGTTGACCATAGCATCGTCCCTCCGAGTATCGAGCAGGCCGCTAAAGTCAGAACGCCGATGAGTTGAGCGCGGGGAGCGGCTGCTGCCAATTTGCGGCGACGCGCAGTCCGAACCTGCGACGAGCCGGTCAGTTCCTTGTTCGACGCCGGCGGCAGCCGCGTCGTACTTTTTGACGTTCCTCGTCCCGACACCAACAGGTGCTGCATCGCGCGCAACCCCAGTCACCCGAAGGGCGGCCGCGCGCGGCCGAGGCGTAGCCTTGACGGGGGTGAGCACGATGCGAGACTTGTCCACGGGACTGCGAAATGGTGTTCCAGAAGGATGTGCTGCCTGCGTGTTCGTCACTGTGCGCTTGGCGTCTGCCATGCCCAACGCTGCCATCGTCCTGCGTCTGCCTGTGTGATCAGCGGCAGTAGGAACGCGCGCAAGCCGACAACGACTTCGGCCAATTCTGCTGGCACACCCGGAGACGCGTTCCGGGCCACAAATGCTCGCCACGGGATGGTACGGGCGGTGACAAACACATCCGTCAATCCGCCCGGAATTCCGGCAGGCAGAACCGTCTGCCGCCGAGCGAAGGTGTTACGAACCGCCAGCGCCACGACTGCGTGTTGCAGTTCGAACGTCTGGGCGATGCACCACAGGTCGTAGAAGTCCTTGAGCCGCGTGTTGGCCAGACCGAGAGACACCATGGCCTCGAACTTCTCGGCGATGACGGTCTCGACCGGGTAGGCCTTGAGCACGGCTGCGGGCCGGTCCGGTAGCAACAGCGGGTATGTAATTTCCACCGGGCCTGGCGTCACCGCGTCGCCGAACCCGATGTCGATTTGGATGGCGATCTTCGCCTTGTCGATGGTCGCGATCGTAGTCACGCGGACGCCGCCATGAGCTTCGTCACTTCGAATGGGAGCCACGCGCAGCCCCTCGTGATCGAACGCCACGCCATCGTCCTCAACGACAACAACACAGATCGCGCGGAACGTTTCGGACATGCGTTCGACAGAAGCGTCACCGGAACCAAGCAAGTCGAGATCGCGGGTCGGCCGGAACGGATCGGCGACCCAGGTCGCAAAAAGCATTGCGCCCTTGAGGATGAACTGGTCCCGTTCCGACGACACGCTGAGGCGATACAACAGGCGCTCGATGGCGTAGCGCGTGAGCAGGATCTGGAAATCACTGCCGGTCTGCTCGGCGCGCTTGAGCAGCAGCGCCCGCACCGAGGCCCCGACGTTACGTGGTTTATTCGCCATCGGCCACCAACGCTGTGAGGTAGGGTTCGAGCACCGACCAGATGCGTCCGGCACGAGCCAGTGCTTCAAGCTCGCTCGGCTTGCAGCGGTGCCGGGCGAGGCCGGTTCGCAGGCCTTCGAGCGCGACCGCCAGACCGACCGTGCGGCGATGCCGGAAGCAGTCGACGACGGTGCGTGCCGGTTCCGTCACGGGCACAGACACGCCGTCAATCAGATGCCGGCGCACGCCTTCGACCAGATCTGCAGGTTGGAAGCGCGCGACACGCAGGCGCGGCACGGTAACTTTCGGCGTCCATCCGCCTTGCGCAATGCCGATCCACACGGCCGGCTCCATTTGTGTGGTGAGGCCATGAAACTGCAGCGCGGACGTGAGACACACAACGCCCCGAGGCACCTGGGCGGCCGCCATGGCCAGCGCGTGCCGTGCATCCACATCGGCATCCGTCAGACGGTACAGTCCACGCGCGGGCCGTGCGACGCGACCGTCCGCGACGAGACGCGAAAGCGTTTCGGGGGAAATTCCGGCGGCCGTGAAACTACGAAGACGGACCACGGCGGAGCTCCGCAGAAGCATCAGCGCACGATCACTCTGTAATGTTGGCTGCTTGGGCATGCGTGATGATACCACAATTTGTGCACCGTAACGATAGCGTTTTCGTCACATTGCAGCACGAGCAGTCGGCACTTGCTCCGCGTCATGGCCCTTTCTTTACCCCGGACCGAAGCCCGCAGGGCCGAGACCCGTTTCAGGGGCTCGGTTCACGAGGGCCGGATCAGGTCCAAACTCACCTTGACCTCCGGACCAACCACCTCAATACCCGACCAATCGCACAAAAACGGACCGACACAGCGTCTTTCTATGTTCTGAATGCCACGGCATCCCGAAGATCGTTCCGTAGACGTGAGCGACCATGACACTCACGGTCACTTCGTGACGGTCCATGACGTTTCACGGCGCAAAGAACCCGAAAATCAACGTCCTTCAACGCCTCAGCAAGTCGCATTACATTCAAATCATCGACCGACACGACACCGCCTGCCCAGCGGATCACGTCTCGATCGCAACACTCCCGATCATCGACTGCTCGCTCTCCTCCGTCCACGGACGAACGCCTTCGCACGCCAACAAACCGAAACCAGGAGATCCCCGTGTCCATGCGCCAAGCTGCCTTCAAGCCCTACATCCGCAACAATCAGCCAGCATTGATGCCGCCGTCGTCATCGCTGCATTCGGCCCCGTCGACCGCAATCGGAAGCGCCAGC
>JANOAW010000628.1:0-8354 GCA_031411355.1 Hyphomicrobiaceae bacterium
TCAGGACCAATCTGGTCACTCGGGAGTTCGAAATCAGGCACCTGGTCACCGACGTCGAGCATGGGCCGTGCCTTCCTTTGAACGCTTTTCCAAGGTGTGTCCTTAGCCATACGCTCCGACGACGACTTCGGTTTCCTCGGCGCGCATTTTGAAGCATGGTGCGCTTGAGCTGAGGAGACGTTGGAGTGGCGAACGGCGAAAGCCGTGCGAAAAGCAAGACCGCCGGAACCGTATCGGTTTCCGCGACAGGCGTCACGCGACCAGAGCAAAGCAGACTGGGGCAAAATAGGCTTGGGCAAAGCAAACGACGGCGCGGCTTCAAGTTCTGCGCAGCTGTCTTCGGGCTCATGATTCTGGGCGTACTGACCGGCCTGGGTTTGCTCTATGTTCGCCTGCTGCATGGCAGTGTCTCACTCGCCTTCCTAACGCCGACGATCGAGGCGTCCATCGCGGAAGAACTCGGCGGCCGCACGGTGCGCATCGAATCAGCCGAGATGCGCCTCCACGAAGAGCGCGGGCTGATATTCGCGCTGCGACAGATATCGGTACGCGACATCGACGGTGCCACCTTGGTTGCGGTCCCGGAAGCCCGCGCCCGACTGAGCGCTTCAGCGCTGAAGCGAGGCAGACTGGCCATCGAAGAAATTGAACTTCTCGCGCCGCGGCTCAATCTCGTTTTTAACGAAGATGGCACGCTGGCGCTGACGTTTCAACGTCAGACGTCGGGCGTGCCCACAGAGCTGCCGGGCCCCATGTCGACGACTGTGCCGGCATCGCCGCCACCAGCCCAGCCGGTATCGGATAATTCCAACGTCAACGAAGGACGCAGCATCGACTTGCTGAAGACGATCGCCGAGGCGTCGAGCAGGGCTCGGCGGCGCGAGACGGCGACCGGCTACATGCGTTTGATTGGCGCCAGTGATGCAGTCGTTATCGTTGGTCGCCCCGGACAGCGGCGCACGCTTCTGAATGTACCGGATCTGCAGTTCGATCTCGACCACCGCAAAGCGCGCAGTCTTATGGCGGGGCGCGCGACTGTGGCGTCATTGACGGGGCCGTTGATGATTGCCTTCAACACGTTCGAGGCCGAAAATGCCGATCATCTCAATCTCGAAGTAACAGTGCGCGGCCTGAACCCGCGCGGGCTTGGACGTATGCTGCCCGGCATGTCGGCGGCCGAACCGATCGATCTGACGTTCGACGCCGAAGGCAAAGTCGTCATTGGATCGACGGGCGTTGTCCGATCTGCATCCATCGAAGCACGCAGCCTGCCACGACCGTCGACCCCACGAACAACGACTGTCGGAGCGCCCGACGCCGTGTCGCTCGACGCAAGTTTTGACGGCCTCACAGGGCGCTTCGACGTTTCGAAAATGTTCGTCGATTGGGCCGGCGCGAAGCTGACCATGACCGGCTCGGCGGATCCGTTGCCCGGAATGGCGGACACGTGGTCGTATTCACTTAAATCGAGCGAGGGCACACTCGCGGCGGTTGCCCCTGGGGCAGCTGCCTCACGCATCGACCACCTGTCTGCCACGGGTACGTTCGTCCGCTCGACCGGCCAAGCGAAATTGCATCAGCTCTTGCTGCGGGCCGCGGGCGCCGAACTGGCCGCCAAGGGCGAAGTGTCCGGCTTGTGGGCCCAGCGCCAAGGCATGCTCGAAGGTCGGCTCAGTCCGATGTCGGTGTCGACCTTGAAATCCATATGGCCGAGCGGTATCGCGCCCTTCGCACGCAACTGGCTGGTAACAAACGTAACGCGGGGACAACTGTCGGGGGCGACCTTCAAGGCCGTGCTCGAAAGCGCGGCTCCCGATCCGCGCTTGTCGATGGCCATCGAGTCGACCGGCGTCGAGATCGTGACCTCGAAAGGCGTGCCGCCCATCGAGGTGCCACGCGCGTTGCTGCGCATCGAAGGCAATACGGTCGAGATTACGGCGCCGGACGTCAGCATGTCCGCGAGCGAGGCCCGTAAGGTGGTCGCCAAAGGCGTGCGTTTCACATCCGTCGAGACCACACGCGGCGAACAGCCGACCGCGGAATTCTCAGCCCGGATTTCGGGCTCGCTCGGTGGCGCAGTCGACATCGCCGATCGCGAAGGGCTGCAGCTGCTCAAGTCAAACGGCATCTCGTTGCCGGGCTTGGACGGCAAGATCGACGGCCAGATCAAGGCCATATTTCCGCTCGGCAATGATCTCCAGCTGTCGGAGATCAAACCCGAAGGACGCATTCGCCTCACCGAATTGCGCGGCCGTCAACTGGCGGGCGGACTGGATCTGTCTGGCGGAACGGTGTCCCTTGAAATCGGCGACAAGGCGGTCGAGGTGAAGGGCGATTTGCTGGTCAAGAACGTCGCGGCCAAGATCGCGTGGCAATACCTGATCAATCAACCGGCATCGGCACAGCCACCCGTGCGCGTGTCGACAACGTTGGACAGTGCCGACCGCAACGCCCTCGGCTTGGATCTCGACGACGTCGTTCAGGGTGAAATCCTGGTTGAAGCTGTGCTCTCATTCGGCGACAACGGCCAGACGCTTCCGAAGGTGCGTGTCGACCTCACCAAAGCCGACCTGATGTTCGAGCCACTGGCTTGGCGCAAACCACCGGGTCGACCAGCGGTCGTCGTCTTCGACCCCGTCAAAGGTCCTGGCACAGGCGCGGCGCAACGGCTCGAATTGCAGAATGTCCGCATCTCCGGGGGCGATGATCTCGCAGCTGACGGCGGTTGGATCGCGATCGGTGCCGACAACAAAGTGCGCGAATACTCTTTTCCTGTCATCAGCCTCAATACCGTCTCACGCTTGAGCGCCCACGGGAAACTGAGACCCGACAATATCTGGGACGTAAAGTTCGGCGGCGAAACCTTGGATGGCCGCGACATGTTTCGCGTTGCCCTCGGCGTCGGACCGGGCTGGACCGCGCCGTTGCCCCGCACCAAGACCGGCATCGACATTTCGGGTGAGATCACCACGATGTTGGGCTTCGGCGAGACGGCGCTGCGCAACGTGCGCATGATGGTATCGCGGCGCCCCGATAGCAAGAACAGCGATCGCCTGACCGCTTTGGACGTGACCGGTATGCTCGAAGGCAACAAACCCTTCCGGGCGCAATTACACAATGTTCCGGGCATCGGACGCCAAATTCGTGCTCAGGGTGCCGAGGCCGGACAGGTGTTGCGCTTGATCGGCTTCTATCCCAACGCCGTCGGCGGTAATCTTCAGCTCGAAGTCAACATCGATGCCAAAGGTGCAAATGAAAAGAGCGGCACACTTTGGGTCGAGAAATTCGCCGTTCTCGGCGACCCCGTCGTAAGCGAGGTGTTCCAGAGCGCCGACCAGCCGAACACGGCGTCCCCTCCGGCCAAATCGCGCCAACGCATCGTGCGCCAGCAGATGGATTTCGACATCCTGTATATCCCCTTCGACATCGGCTCGGGGCAGTTCGTTCTCAAGGACGCCATTCTACGCGGGCCCCTGATCGGCGCGAGCCTGCGTGGCAAGATCGATTTCAAGACCAACCAGGTCGACATTGGCGGCACATACGCACCGCTGTCAGGGCTCAACGTGGCGTTCGGCAGCATTCTCGGCCCACTGACCGGCGGCGCCCAGGGGGACGGCGTATTCGGCATCACGTTCGCCGTCAGTGGCTCGTTGAGCAAACCGAATGTCGTCGTCAACCCATTGTCACTGTTGGCACCTGGAATTTTCCGCGAGATCTTTCAGATGGCGCCACAAGCACCGCGCGTGACCCCGCGCAGCGACGCAGCGTCGACGGCGACGACCCCGGCTAAAGCTGCAACCAGGACGCGCCCGACAAAACAGTCGGTGTCCCCGACCCGGTCCTCCAGCGAGCCGGCCATCGAGGCACCGTCGACAACGCCGCCGGTGGTCAAACCGGAAATTGCGCCAGGCTGGCCGGCCGAAGTCAAATCGAGACAAAAACCGTAAAACGGCACCAAGTAGATGAACTGGGCAGATGAACTGGGTTCGCCTGCTGCGCCGTTGGTGCTGACCTCAGGTCAGACACCAGTCGTGGAAAACCGGTGAATTGTTGTCCGGCATCGACCGAATCGCTCCATTTTCGGTTTCATGATCCGGCTCTCGTCCCGCTCCGATGAAACTTCGAAACGTGCCACCTCGGCGGTGATCGATCTGCTGCGCGATCATCTGCAGGCAGCTTTGGACCATTGCGAGGCGATAACGGCATCTCGCCTCGTGCTCGGGGCATCTGTCGCATCGGGCGCCAACGGCCGCACAATTTTGCGCCAGAATAGCCAGATCACGCGTTTCGTCGCCGACCTGCGCGCGCGCGAATTGGCCATCGCGCTGCGCCTCATGCGGGCCGGTGTGGTCGCAAAACAGGGCGTCGACATTTCGCCCACGCTGCGGCCGGTCGCAATGCTGATCGGCTCGGGCGCCGCCATGCTGGTTGATACAGCGACACGGCTGGCAACCGATGCGGGCGATCCCGCCGCCTTCACGTATCTCGTCGAACGCGGCTTGGTGCCAGCCGACGCGACCTGCCTTCCCGACGTCATTGACACGTGCGACGGCTTCATTGCGCTCGGCGTGATGGCTGTCGTCGACGTGCGCGCGTTCCTTGACGCAGCGCTCACCGCCCTGGATGCCCTTGTGTGACGATCGACAGGGGCCTGCGATCGTCGCATTGAGTTTGCGTTGGGCATCGTTGAGGGGCCGATGAGACGTTTCGGATCGGTTTCGAGTTGGTTCGACGAGCTCGGTGACGGCGTAAAATCGCTCGCGCCGGATCGCCTGCCCTACGCGAAATTCGGATTGGCGCTGGCCCTCGGCTTGATCGGCGGCAGTTTATTTCAGGCATTGCGGCTGCCGTTGCCGTGGATGCTCGGTCCGATGTCCGCGTGCACGCTTGCAGCCGTCGCCCGCTTACCGATCGTCGCGCCCCAAGCGGTGCGTCAACCGATGTCAGCCATCATCGGCGTGCTGCTTGGTGCCACGTTCGGTCCCTCTGTGTTTGCCAACATCGGCTCCTGGAGCATCACGATCCTCGGCCTCGTCGCGTTCATGATCTGCTGTGGGCTATCGTCGATCTGGTACCTGCGTGCCGTCGGCGGCATCGATGCAAAAACGGCGTACTTTGCCGGCATGCCCGGCGGATTGGCTGAAATGATCACGCTCGGCGAAGAGCGCGACGCCGATGTCAGGACCATCGCCTTGATCCACGGCGCACGCATCCTCATCGTCATCATGACCCTGCCATTCATTATTCAGTGGGTTTCGGGGATCACCCTCGTCCGCGGCGTCGGATCTCAGCCCTCCATCTTCACGTCGCCAGCCGTCAGTGAGTTCCTGTTGCTCGGGTGCGCCATGGCGGGATCTCTGCTCGGCCATGTGCTGAAGTTGCCGGCGCGAAATCTGCTCGGCCCCATGCTCGTCAGCGGCACCGTCCACATGACCGGCCTGTCCGACTTCAAGCCGACGTTCGAGGTCGTGAATGCCGCACAACTCGTCATCGGCACAACGGTCGGATGTCGCTTTGCCGGCATTCCGCCGCACATCATCCTCCAACAAATGCGCCTCTCACTGGGGGCGACGGCGATCCTGTTGGCGTGGACGGGTATCTTCGCCGTTTTGATTTCGCGACTGTCGACGTTCGACGTCACCACGCTGATGCTCGCCTATTCACCAGGCGGACTAGCTGAAATGAGTTTGATCGCCATCGCTCTCAATACCGAGGTTGCGTTCGTCGCCGCCCATCATCTCGTGCGGGTGGTGCTCGTCATGGTGATGGCCGCACCGGTGTTCGCATGCGCGCGCCGCCTTGGCTTTGCACCCGACCACCACGCGCCCCGCAATTGACCCAACTGCGACGTTGTGATAAACGATGTTCAATTAACGCGGTTCCAAGGGGTTGCTATGCCGACCGCCACTGAGGTGACAACCACTGACACGAGGCTCCGGCCGACGCGTGCGCAATGTGGGTTGATGGGGCTGACCTTGCTGCTCGGGATCGCCATTGGCGCATTCCTGGCACTGCCGCCGATGGCACAAAAAACGGCGTATCATGCGTTCCACGACGGCCGCGCCCTGTTCGGCGTACCCAATGCGGCCAACGTCCTGTCGAACCTGCCCTTCACGATCATCGGGCTTCTCGGGCTGCGCTTTCTCGCCGGCGCCTCCGATCACGCGGTCGCAGCCGACGGGCGAGCGGCTTACGTTGCCCTTTTCGCGGGCCTGACACTGACTGGGTTTGGCTCCGCCTACTACCATTGGGCGCCGGACAACCGGACGCTGGTCTGGGATCGACTGCCGATGGTGATCGCATTCATGGGCTTGTTCGCAGCCATGATCGGCGAACGCATCGATGCGCGGCTCGGGCGCCGCATGTTACTGCCGCTGATCGCGCTCGGCCTCTACAGCGTCATGCATTGGGCACGCGTCGACGACCTGCGTCTGTACGGCGTTGTTCAGTTTTATCCTGTGCTGGCAATTCCTGTCATGTTGTGGGCCTTTCCGGGGCGCTATACGCACGGTGGCTACGTCCTGGCCGCGATCGCCTGCTACATCGCAGCCAAGGTCCTCGAAGATGCCGACGGCCGCATTTTCCAACTCGGCGCCGTCCTCAGTGGGCACACACTGAAACACTTGGTTGCCGCTGCCGGTGGATGGTGCCTGTATCGCATGCTCACCCTGCGGCGGCTGACACGAGTGTAAATCTCGCCTCTCTGTGTGACACTTTTGCAATTTTGCCTGCGCGCAGCACGATGGCGAGACGGTCGCCATTGACGCTTGCGCATGATGACGATCCATGATGTCCCGCGGCACGGTACGAGCGCTGGCGAGGGGACACGATGCGACGCCTGTTGGATGGATTGTATCTTACAGCCGGCTATCTCGCCGCGTTCTTCCTGGTCGTCATGTTCGTCATCATGATGGTCATGTCCGTCGGACGCTTTCCGTGGCTGAACGTCAACATCAAGGCCGGTGACGATTTCGCCGCTTGGTCCATGGCGGCCATGTCGTTCCTGGGTCTCGCCCACACGTTCAAGCGCGGCGAGATGATCCGTGTCGGCCTGCTGCTCGAACGGCTGAAAGGGCGCACCAGGCAAGCCTTCGAGATTTTCGCCCACGCCGTGGGCTTCATCTTCGTCGTCTATTTCGCAGTCGCGGCCTGGAAGTTCGCCAGGTTCAGTTGGACCCTCAATGACATGTCGCAGGGGGTCATTGCGGTTCCCCTGTGGATTCCGCAGTCGGGCGTTTTTCTCGGCCTGGCGCTGCTCGCGATCGCCTTTTTCGACGAGCTGATGATCGTCGCCAGTGGTCGGCCGCCGAGTTACGATAAACCGCCGCCAAAGACCACCGAAGAGCTGCTCGAACGTATCGCTGAAGGCGGGGGCGTGTGACGGTGATGGATCTTCCCGCCCTTTCGATTTTCCTGCTCGTGGCCTTGATCGTCATTTTGGCATTCGGCGTCTGGATTGGCGTCACGCTCGGTCTCGTCGGCCTGTTGGCGATGTACATCGCAACCTCCGGCGTCGCGATCGACCAGTCGATGATGACGAGCATCTGGGCCGCCACTGCCAATTGGCAACTGGCGGCACTGCCGCTGTTCATCTGGATGGGCGAGATCCTCTTCCGCACCAAGCTGTCGGAGGAAATGTTCCGCGGTCTTGCACCTTGGCTGCAATGGCTGCCGGGGCGGCTGATGCACGTCAACGTCATCGGGTGCGGAATTTTCGCGACCATGTCCGGCTCCTCCGCCGCGACCTGCGCGACGATCGGCAAGATCGCCCTGCCCGAACTCGAAAAGCGCGGCTACGACCGCGACATGGCGCTCGGCTCGTTGGCCGGATCAGGCACTCTCGGCCTGCTCATACCGCCCTCGATTCCGATGGTCGTCTACGCCGTGACCGCCAACGTCTCCGTACTCAAGGTGTTTCTCGGCGGCTTTATCCCTGGCGCGCTCGTGATGTGTCTTTATTCCGGCTACATCATCGTCTGGTCGCTACTCAATCCAGGCAAAACGCCGCCGCGCGATCCGATCATGTCGTTCCGCGAAAAAATGCAGCAGTCGAAAAAGCTCATTCCCTGCCTCATGCTGATCGCGACTGTGTTCATCTCGCTGGTGGCAGGCTTTGCCACGGCGACGGAATGCGCGGCCTGGGGTGTCACGGGTGCCATTGCGCTCGCATGGTGGAGCGGCACGCTGACGACGGCTTCGCTGTATGAAAGTCTGATGAGTGCAACGCGCCTCACCTGCATGATCATGCTGATCCTGGCCGGCGCCGCGTTCTGCACAGCGGCCATGGCCTACACGGGCATCCCGAAGGCGCTCGCCGAATGGGTCGACGCGCAAAACCTCAACCGTCACATGCT
>JANOAW010000629.1:0-2505 GCA_031411355.1 Hyphomicrobiaceae bacterium
ACTCGCCTCCGGCCCGCAGCGCGGCTCCGAAGCCCGCGGCCCAGGAAAATCTCGACGAAGACGTTCCGTTTTAATCTCAGCTAAACCATTGGAGCGGCACCAGCAATGGCGCCGTCGGCGGCAAGGGCCGTCGTGACACCCGCAACCCACCACCCGCGCCCCGGCGCAGCATTTAACCAGAAAACATCATGGCCTCTACAGAAATTCTCCTCGTCAAACCCGTCGAAGGTCTCGGCGGCGAAGGCGATCAAGTCAAAGTCCGCGCCGGCTACGCCCGCAATTATCTCCTCCCGCGCAAGATCGCGGTGACGTTGAATGCGGCGAACAAAAAGCACGTCGAGGCGCTCAAAAAGCGCCGCGCCGGCCGTGAGCAGGAAGAGCTCTCGGGTGCGCAGGAACTCGGCAAGAAGCTTGAGAAGACCAGCCTCGCGTTCGCCGTGAAGACCGGCGAGGGCGGCAAGATGTTCGGCGCGGTCACCGCCACCGACATCCACGACAAGCTCACCGCGGCCGGCATCGTCATCGACAAGAAGAAAATTCACCTCCACGTCCCGGTGAAGGCCCTCGGCAAGCACACCGTGAAGGTGAAGCTCCACGCGGACGTCTCCGTCGAGGTCAACTTCGACGTCGTGTCGGAAAATCCGATCGAGCCCGCCGCCGTCGTCGAAGCGCCCAAGCCCGAAGGCCGGCGCTACGACCGCCCCGAGCGGAAGTAATTCCTCGGCTGTCTTCGTAATTTCGAAGGCCGTGTCCGTCGCTGGATGCGGCCTTCGTGTTTTTTGCGAACAGCCTGTGGAAAACTGGTAGCAACCTGCTGTTGCCGCCGGGCCTCCGATTCCTCTGACTCTCTCGCCCGGTATGGTCGACGACGCTCCCCAAAAATTCCGCCGTTCCGAGGCGCCCAGCGGTGCCGTCGGCCGCTCCTTGCCGCACAGCCTCGAAGCGGAGGAATATTTATTGTCCTGCTGCCTGCTGGACGGGGCCGATGTGCTCTCGCGCTGCCTGGAAGCGCGGATTCGGCCGGAGTCGTTTTACGATCCGAAACACGGCGTGATCTACGAGGTGTTGGTCAACCTCTACAACACCCAGAAACCGATCGAAGTCTCGGTCGTCGCCGAGGAGCTGAAAACCTCGCGCCAACTCGATACGGTCGGTGGCTACGCTTTCCTCGCGCAGGTCAGCAGCCGCATTCCGACCACCGCACAGGCCGGCTACTTTATTGAAAAGGTCCGCGAGCAGGCCCTCCTCCGCGAAATCATCCGCTCGGCCACCGGGGCCGTCGAGGATTGCTACGGCTTTTCCGGCGGCATTGACGAGTTTGTCGACCAGATCGAATCGCGGATTTTCACCGTCACGCAGAATCGCGTGAGCGAGAGCGCCAAGCAGATGCGCGAGCCCACGCGCGAAGCGATGAACGTCATCACGAAAATGATGATGAAGAAAGGCGAACTCACGGGCGTGTCGTCCGGTTTCAAGGACCTCGATGCGCTGATGTGGGGCTTCCAACGCCAGGAAATGATCATCCTCGCGGCCCGTCCGTCGATGGGTAAAACCTCGCTCGCGCTCAATTTCGCCGAGGCCGCCTCGCTGCCGCACCGCGGCACGGGTGTCGCGAGCCTCATCTTCTCCCTCGAAATGAGCGCCTCCCAGCTCGCGCTGCGCATGCTCTGCTCCCGCGCGCGGGTGAACATGAAGCTGCTCCGCGACGGCCTACTCTCCAAGAACGGCGACGAACAAAACCGGTTGGTCCAAACTGCCGACGAATTCTCGAAGGCGCCTATTTTCATCGACGATTCCAGCGCGCTGTCGATCATGCAGCTCCGCGCGAAGGCCCGGCGCATCCATTCGCGCACCCCGCTCGGTTTTATCGTCGTCGATTACCTCCAGTTGCTCAGCCCGACCGACAGCAAGATGCCCCGCGAACAGCAGGTCGCCGAAGCTTCGCGCGGACTAAAATCGCTCGCGAAGGAACTGAACGTGCCGGTCCTTGTATTATCCCAGCTCAACCGCTCTTCCGAGAAGGAGAACCGCACGCCGAAATTGGCCGACTTGCGCGAATCCGGCTCGATCGAGCAAGACGCAGACGTAGTCCTCATGCTGGCCCGACCCCGCGACGCCGACGAAAAATTCCAAGTAGCCGCCGACTCAGCCGAGTTAATCGTTGCCAAGTCCCGAAACGGCCCGGTAGGAGAACTAAAGCTTACATTCCTTCGAGACATCACCCGCTTTGAAAACTTCCATCAGTAACCCTATGCGTAGGGTCACCTCCTCATTTATTGCTGTTCTCTTGTTGGTGGCAGCGGGTGGAACTCCGGTCCGAGCGCAAGCACCGAGCCAGCAACCAGCGACGGAAGGTCAGCCCCAGCAAGCGCCTACTTTTAAGGCGGGCACGATCACGATCAAGTTCGTGGGCACGGCGAGCGTGAACGAGCAAGTCGTGCGCGCCAACATGCAGGTGCGCGAGGGCGGGGATTTCGATGCCAACATGCTCGATCGCGACCTGCG
>JANOAW010000630.1:0-3389 GCA_031411355.1 Hyphomicrobiaceae bacterium
GGCCGCATCTCTGGTCTGGTCGGCACCCACACCCATACGCCGACGGCCGATCATCGCATCCTCAAAGGTGGCACGGCTTATATGACCGACGCGGGCATGAGCGGGTGCTACGACAGCGTCATCGGCATGGAAGCCGAAGAACCGGTCCAGCGTTTCCTCACCCGTTTGCCGAAGGACCGGTTCCGTCCGGCCGAAGGTCAGGGCACCGTATCTGGTCTCGCCATCGAGATCGACGATACCTCGGGTCTCGCCACATACGTGCATCCCCTGCGCATCGGTCCCGGCCTCGCGCCCACAGAGCCTGCCGCGTGGGGCTGAGCGACGTCGCCGCTAACCGACTTCACCCACGCCTCCTTGAACTCGCCGCAGCGCGTGGCTACTGATCGACGGCGGCCGATCGGCCACGGAGATTTTCTGCTATGCGCACATGGCTTGTCCCTTTGTTTGCCGCTGTCACGGCGCTCATGCTTGCTGGATGCGGCGTCAACACCATCCCGACCTATGAAAACGAGGCCAAGGCCAAGTGGTCGGAGGTTCTGAACCAATATCAGCGTCGCGCGGAACTCATTCCCAATCTGGTCGAGACCGTGAAAGGTTTTGCCGAGCAGGAGAAGTCCGTCCTGACCCAGGTGACCGAAGCCCGCGCCCGCGCCACCAGTGTGCAGATCCCGGCTGACATCACCACCAATCCCGAAGCCATGAAGAAGTTTCAGGACGCACAGAACACGCTCGGCGGAGCGCTGCGTCAGCTGATGGTGGTCTCGGAGCGCTATCCTGACGTGAAATCAGGCCAGAACTTCCTGGCTTTGCAACAGCAGCTCGAGGGCACTGAAAACCGCATCTCGATCGCACGCCGCGACTACATCGAGCGCGTCAAGCTCTACAACACGGAACTGGTCACGATCCCCGGCCGGTGGTGGAAGAGCTTCATCTATCCCCAGTCCAAGGAAATGGCGACGTTCGACATTCCCGTCGAGCAACAGAAAGCCCCGAGCGTGAACTTCGGCACACCCAAAAAGCCGTGAGGCCGGCTCAGTCTCCGTCGACCGTGACACGCTCGTCGAAGACGAAACAGGCGCCGTCGAACAGGCTGTCCTCGAGCGGGATTTCGGCGAGATAGGCGAGAATACCGCCTTTGAGGTGATAGACGTCCGGAAAGCCTTGCGACAGCAGGTAGGCTGAGGCTTTTTCACACCGTATGCCGCCGGTGCAGAACATGGCGACCTTGGTGTGTCTGGCCGGATCGAGGTGAGCTGCGACGTAGGCGGGCAGGTCGCCGAAACGCCGGGTCGCAGGGTCGATTGCGCCGCGAAACGTGCCCGCTTCGATTTCGTAGGCGTTGCGCGTGTCGAGCACCAGCACTGACGGGTCGGAGATCAGCGCGTTCCAGTCTCGCGGTTGAACGTAAGTGCCGGCGCGCACACTCGGATCGGCACCCGTCTGGCGGAACGAGATGATCTCGCGCTTGGTCTTGACCTTCAATCGCTTGAAGGGATGCTTATCTGCGTCTGCATCTTTGGTGACGAGATCGGCGAAGCGTGGATCGGCCCGCAGATCGGCTAGGAATTGCTGCATTGCCACCGGCTCGGCCGAGATGGTGCCGTTGATACCCTCGGTCGCGAGCAGAATGGTACCGCGCGCGCCGATCGTCTCGAGTGCGGCGAACACCTGTTCGCGCAACCCGACGGGATCGACGATGCGCACGAATTTATAGAAGGCTGCTACAGAGACGGTCATGTCGATCGGGTCACACGGATGTCCAGCCTGTCCTAATGGATCGCCTCGCGCGTGACCAGTTGGTCCGGCTTGTTGGCTGCGAGTTGCCATGTGCCGTCGGGCCGGTCGATACTGGTCATATCATCACCCGCAACGAGCCCCCGATGACCACAGTTCTTTCAACCCGGACGCCGGCCGATGCCGTGCCGCGTTTTGCGGGTGCGCCGAGCGAAATCGCGCCGGGCGTGCTGATGTGCAGTCAGTTCTCGAACAGCTATGCGGTGAAAACGGGTGCGGGTCTGCTCATGATCGACAGTGGCATCGTGCCGGCTGCACGGCAGAACCACGCAGCCGTTCGCGCTTGGAGCACGGAGACCTTGCGCACGGTGGTGTTCACCCACGGGCACATCGATCACGTGCTGGGCCTCAAACCTTTTCTGGCGGCCGGTGACAGGCCCAACATCATCGCCCAAGAGAATTGCCCGAAACGGTTTCTTCGTTACCGGCTCACTCAAGGGCTGAACCAGGACATCAACCGGCGTCAGTTCGGCGACGCCACCCGCGTGTTCCCGACCGATTTCGATTTTCCGACGACGACGTTCCGTGATGGCCTGAACCTGCGTCTCGGTGACCTGGATGTGCGGCTGACAGCGGCGAAAGGCGAGACCGACGATCATTGTTACGTCTGGCTGCCGGAGAAAGGCTATTTGTTCTGCGGTGATCTGATCATCTGGCGAGCCCCCAACGCCGGCAATCCGCAAAAGGTGCAGCGCTATCCCGTCGAGTGGGCGGAAACCTTGGAAGCCATTGCCGCGCTCGACGCCGACACTCTGTTTCCCGGCCACGGGCTGGTGATCGAGGGGCGCACTGGTGTGCGCCAGGTGCTGACGGAAACCGCTCAGTATCTGCGCCACATCATCGACCAGGTGTTGCAACGCCTCAATGCCGGCGAAGCCCCAGACGACATCGCCGCCGCCGTGACATCGCATCCCACGCTGTCGAAACGACCGTATCTCCTCGAACTCTACGATCATCCGACATTCGTCGTGCGCAATCTCATCCGCGGCTGGGCCGGCTGGTGGAACGGCAATGCCGCCGACCTGATGCCAGCGCCGGCGTCATCACAGGCAATGGAAATCGCGAACCTCGCCGGTGGTGTGCCGGCGCTCATCGCGCGCGGCCGTGTGTTGCTCGCGGGAGGGGACAGCGTCATGGCCATGCACATCGCCGAATGGGCGACGCGGGCTCTGCCAGCGGACGCGCCGGCGCTGACATTCAAGCGCGACGTGTACGAACAGCGCCTCAGCGAGACCGACAATCTGATGATCGCAGGCGTTTATCGAGACGCCATGAACGCTGCGCGGCGCGCTCTTGGACAAGAGCCACTGCACCGGCGCGGCTCGCCCTTGGCGCTGTGACCGGTCAGGTTGCCGGCCGGCGCAAAGACTGTAACTCAGCGCGTGTGGCGAGGACCAGGTCGGATGCGGTCGGTTCACGCAGGTGCCGTCGCCACGCCGTCGCGTCGAACCGCGCCGCAGCCGCCGTCGCCAGCAGCGCATTGGCCCTGGCCGCGAGGATGATGGTCTCGCAGATGTCGAGCGATTTGGCACGGTCAAGAACTTCTATAGCGGCGATCGCGGCGGCTGAGGGGGCAGCTGCGAGCTGGACCGCGG
>JANOAW010000631.1:0-3545 GCA_031411355.1 Hyphomicrobiaceae bacterium
CGACATCGATTTCGTCGTCTATTGGCGCATCCGCAACGCGGCCGAATACCTGTTCAACATCCAGCATCCGGAAGAAACGGTGCGTGCCGTCGCCGAAAGCGTCATGCGCGAGATCGTCGGCCAGTCGAACATCCAATCGCTGCTGACCGAGGGACGCCAAAAGACCGAGGCCGCTGCTCAAAAGCTGATGCAACAGGTCCTTGACGGCTATCAGGCCGGCGTTCGAATCGACGAGGTGCGCCTGCGCAAAGTCGATCCGCCGAACGAAGTCATCGATGCTTTCCGCGATGTGCAGGCGGCCCGCGCCGATAAGGAGCGGCTTCAGAACGAAGCCAACAAGTACGCCAATCAGGTGGTTCCCGCTGCCCGTGGCGAGCGCGATCGTATCCAACAGCAGGCAGAAGGTTACAAGCAACAGACCGTGGCCGACGCCACCGGACAGGCGGCTCGTTTCTTTAAAGTCTTCGAGGAATACAAAAAAGCGCCCGAGGTGACGCGCAAGCGTATGTATCTCGAGACCATGGAACGCGTCATGGCCGGCACCGACAAGATCATCCTGGACAACAAGAATGGCGGCCAAGGTGTGGTTCCGTTCTTGCCGCTCGATCAGTTGCAGCGCAAAAAAGAAGGGGCGAATTGATGCTCCGTAATCTCCTCGTCGTCGCGGCGCTGCTGGCAGCCGCGGTCGTCACCCTCGCCGGGTTCGCCTTCTACATCGTGCACCAGAACCAGCTAGCGGTGGTGCTGGAATTCGGCAAAACCGTGCGGGTCGTCGAAAAGCCGGGCCTCTACTGGAAGTTGCCGGTGGTCCAGAACGTCGAATATTTCGACAAGCGTATTCTGGATCTCGACACGCCGTCGCTCGAACTTAGCGCGTCGGACCAGAAGCGTCTCGTCGTCGACGCGTTCACGCGCTACCGCATCACTGATCCGTTGCTGTTCTTGCAGAAAGTCCGGACCATATCGAACGTGCGTCCGACCCTTGGTGCCGTGGTCGACAGCTCGTTGCGTCAGACCCTCGGTGCCGCCACGTTCCAGGACATCGTGCGGGACAAGCGCGAAGACCTGATGAAGCGGATTGCCAAGCAAGCCAACGACGCGGCCAAGGATCTCGGCCTCGAAGTCATCGACGTGCGAATCAAACGTGCCGATCTGCCGGCAGCCAACTCCAAGAGCGTGTTTGGCCGCATGCGGGCCGAGCGCGAACGGGAAGCAGCTGAATTCCGCGCACTCGGAGAAGCTGAGGCCAATCGCATCCGCGCCACGGCCGAACGTGAGGCTACAGTGATCAAGGCCGAGGCGCAATCCAAGGCCGAACAAATGCGCGGCGACGGCGATGCAGATCGCAATCGCATCTTCGCCGATGCCTACGGACGCGACCCCGATTTCTTTGCTTTCTACCGCTCGATGCAAGCCTACGAAGTCGGCATGACGTCCAAAGACACGCGCATGCTGTTGTCGCCCGACAGCGAATTCTTCCGCTACTTCGCCAACCCCGGTAGTGCGCCGTCCGGGGCCCCTGCCAAGAAATGAGCGATCTTGTGACGGCCCTCGGTCTCGTGCTCGTGATCGAGGGGCTCATCTGGGCGGCGTTCCCACGCGGGGGCGTCGCTTTGCTTCGCATCGCCGAAGAAAGTCCCGAGAGTTCGCTCCGCACGTCCGGCGTGGTCGCCATCGCAATCGGTGTTGGCATCGTCTGGCTCGTGCGCGGCTAAGCGCTCACTGAGCGTCTCAATACCGGCCGCGTTCAATGCAGGCCGCGTTCAATCGACGATTGCCTTGAACGCTGAACGCGTCGCCGGGTGCACATAAAACGTGTTCAGCCGGCCGGTCGTATCCGCGATCAAGCGTGCGCCGTCCCAGGCGTATGCCCGATATCCCAAACCGACGAGGTCGACGGCGTCACGTGCCGTGTCGTTGTTCTCCATCAGAATTGCCGGCAAATGAGCCGCGATTGTCCGACGACCACCCCGAATCACGGCGGGTTCGAGCCCCTGCACGTCGATCTTGATGAACGACGGCACCAGTCCGAACGCGTCGAGGGTCGCGACGTCACACGTAAAGGTGCGGACCTCTTGATGCTTGCTGTCGAACCCGACAAGCCGGTCTCGATTGAGCCATGTCGCTGCTTCCTCGCGTCGGAATGAAGCAAGGCCGTCGAACGGCACGCCCTTGTAGTACGGGACATGCAGATCAAAACTCCCTGGCGCATCCGACAATCCGACACGCTGGAGTGTCAATTTCTGGTCGCCCCGATTGCGCATCTCGATGATGGGATGCAGCACCGGATTTGGTTCGAAAGCCACGATCGGCACGGTGGGCAGATACAGACGGGCGGACGCGATCGTTTCACCGCGATTGGCCCCGATGTCGACGTAACATGTGCCGGCCGGCGGCGTAAAATGTTGTAAGGCCGCGAAATCCGCCTCGACCGGGCGCCGCAGCAGACGATTGAGGCGCGATGTCAGCGACGGCTTGCGGCCGGTGGTCCGTTGGACCTCGACATACGCTGCGGCGATCAGGGCAGAAAGGTTCATGGGCGCGCAGCACTGGCTGGATCTGGAACACGGACGTCCCGAAGACGTTGCAAACCGCGTGCCCGACAGGTCTAGCGCATCCCGATGATAACGCGGCCGTCCTGCTGACGATAGCGCGGCACAGGCAAGTTGTGCGGCGCGGGGCCAGACATGATGCGTCCCGACAGGTCATAGCGCGAGGCGCAACACGGACAGAACCAACCGACTCCATCGTCGACAGACGACGCGGTATGGTCTCGCAGAAGGCAGTCCCCTTTGGTGCAGACCGCGCTCATGACGATCCAATGAGGTTGACCGGGGACGACGCGGTTCGCCACGGCAGCCCCGCTCATGGGCTCGAGATTTTCATTGCGGGCAAAGCGGTCGATCGTCACAATCTGCTTCAGGGCGCGTGACGCTTCATCGGCCGTGCGGCGACGAACAACGTACGGCTTGCCGCGCCAAACCGAAATTTCCGTGGTCCCGGGTGCAAGTGCAGCAACATCGATGGCGGTCGTGTCGGTCCCGATGTCCGGTGTCACCGTGAACGCATTGACGAACGGCCAGAGCGCCACCAGTGCCCCGGCTCCGGCAAAAGCCAGAGCCGAGGTGACGATCACGTCGCGCCGATGCCGGGCACCGGGCAGCTTTTGATCCGTCATGACGAAGTCCCGACTGAGGTCCGAGGCATCATCGCTTCACGAAACTCAACGCGAACAGCAATACCAACGACCCGATGACGGCGTTGATGATGGCGCCGATCCAAGGGCCACCGACGGCGAAACCGAACCGACCGAGAAGGAAACCGCCGATCAGCGAACCGATGATGCCGATGATGACGTTGCCGACAAGGCCGAAACCGCCGCCTTTCCAGAGTTGACCCGCGAGAAAGCCCGCGACGCCGCCGATGACCAGCCAGATGATGAGTGCTTCAGCCGACATGTTTGCTCCCAGGGTTTGCCATACTGTTCATCGCACGGTCGCGCGAATCGCGACATTGCGACGCATTTAGCTGATCACATTTTCGGG
>JANOAW010000632.1:0-9004 GCA_031411355.1 Hyphomicrobiaceae bacterium
TCGGTCGCGAGGCCCGGGATGAGCACGCTCGGCTTGTCGGCTGAAGACAAGTCCCAGTGTGTCAAGGCGTCGAAGAGCGGAATACCTGTGAAGCGGTTGCCCTCAAAACCCTGGTCCGGCTGACCATTGGTCTTTGGGATATCCGCGGCCGTCATGGCAATGCGCAGGACTTTTTCTTGTGCCAGCGCCGATGTCGCCGACAGCAAAGCGCCGGCAATCGCAGCCAGCACGAACGTGCCACGTCTGAGCATGGTTTCTCCCTGTGTGTCTTTGTCGACGGCGGATGACATCCCGGCCGGACCGGCGATGTTTGGCAAGCGAAGCGCACATGGTCAATCGGCTGCAATGGCGAAAAATGCAGCGCACTGCCGGTTCAAGCGACAAATTTGACCGCGTCGGCGGCGTCGAGCCTCAGCGGACGCAGAAGTTAGCGTCGATTTTACACTCGAAACCCACTCCGAATAGCGGCAGGACAAATTTTTGATCGCAGTTCTGCACTTCTCTGACCTTCGAGACGCTCGTCGACCAGCCTTGCTTTATCGCGGCGACCCGGGCGAGTTCCGGCAACTGCTCTCGAACCAGAGCCAACGTTTCGGCGCGCCCAAACCCCGTCTGCGACGCCGACACGCGCACACACCGGGGCGGCGGGGGAGGGGCCGCGATCACGACTTGTGGGCGGGGCCGAGGGACAGCCGGTGTCGGCGATGACTTGCCAGCGGGCTTGGGCTGCGACTGCAGCGGAGCGCCCTGACCTGGGGATTGCACCGTTGGCACAGGCGGGTTCGTCCAGGGATGAAGGCGGGCATCGCTGTGGGTTTGGGCATGGCCCTGGGGCGATGCAAACACGAGCACGACACTTGCCCACACGACCAATTGGCTGCGATAGAGCATGACATCCCCCTCACGCGCTCACTGTAACCGAGTTGCCATGTCCTCGTCGACACCGTTTCGCGCTTGGCAGCGCATGCTTTCGGGCCGCCGTCTCGATCTGCTCGATCCAGCGACAACCGATATCGAGATCGGCGACATCGCTCATGGCCTCGCCCGCGTCGCGCGCTGGAACGGACAAACCCTTGGCGACCATGCGCTTTCGGTCGCCCAGCACGCGCTGATCGTCGAAGACATCGCCAACGCGCGGGAGCCGCATTGGCGCCGTGATTGGCGGTTGGCTGCCTTGCTGCATGACGCGCCGGAATATGTCGTCGGCGATCTCATCAGCCCGTTCAAAGCTGCGATCGGTCTCGACTACAAAGCTTTCGAGGAGCGTCTGCTGACGACCATTCATCTGCGCTTCGGCTTGCCGGCGATCTTGCCCGAGCCGGTACGATTAGCCATCAAATCCGCCGATCGCATCGCAGCCTATTTCGAGGCTCGCGTTCTGGCTGGCTTTGCGTGCGATGAGGCCGACGAGATCTTCGGCAGGCCCGACGTGGAAGCCTCGCTGGCCGCGCGCCTGCTCGCTCTCGCACCCATGCCCGCCACTGCCGCCCAAGTTGCCTTCCTCGACCGCTTCGCGCACCTGACGGCTTGACCACGCGCGGCGTTCAGCAGACGACAGAGGCGCAACAGGTTTTGCGACAGGAGGCAAATTTGGCCGCTTTCGAACCGGCTGTGCTCACCGATCGCGCGCTCGTCGCGGTCGTGGGCGCCGACGCCGTGACGTTCCTCGACAATCTCGTCACCGCCGACGTGGCGACGGTGCCTGTCGGTCGTGCGCGATTCGCGGGCCTGCTGTCGCCGCAGGGCAAAATTCTGTTCGAGTTCTTTGCGCTTCGCTCCGAGTCGGGTTTCATCCTCGATACTCCCGCCAGCCAGGCGGCCGACCTGATCAAGCGCCTCTCGCTCTACCGCCTGCGAGCCAAAGTGACGATCACCGAATCCGGCCGCGGCGTCGTCGTTGCGCCCGTTCGCGGCGCCGGCGGCTATGCCGATCCACGCGACGAGCGGCTGGGGTTTCGCGATCCCGGCGAAAGTCTCGTGACCGCCGACACCACGCGATATCATGCGCACCGCATCGGGCTCGGTATTCCCGAGGGCGGCCGGGATTATCCGTTCGGCGACACCTACCCGCACGAGGCGAACTACGATCAGTTGTCGGGCGTTTCGTTCACCAAGGGCTGCTTCGTTGGGCAGGAAGTGGTGGCGCGCATGCAGAACAAAACCGTCGTGCGCAAACGCGTGGTCAAGATCACTGCCTCAGCGCCGCTTGTCGAAGGCACCGCGATCAAGCTCGGCGACGCCGACATCGGCCGCGTCGGGTCGGTCGATGGCACACGAGGCCTCGCGCTGCTGCGTCTCGATCGTGCGATCGAAGCGGCCGCGTCGGCGCGCACGCTCACGGCTGGTTCGGCCACAGTCGAGCCAGACAGCGAGGCTCTGGCGCGCTATGCCCAAAGCGTCGCCCAACGACCGGTCGTCGACCTCTAACTGAACGTGACCATGCCATGACGTCGATCCCGGCCGATGCCCGCGCGGTGCTGACCATCAATCTCGCCGCCCTGCGCAACAACTGGGCTGAATTGAACACGGCTTCCGGCAAAGCCGAATGCGCCGGCGTCATCAAGGCGGACGCGTACGGTCTAGGGCTCGAAGACATCGCACGCTCACTGCGCGATGCCGGCTGTAGAACGTTTTTCGTTGCGACGGTGCACGAGGCGCAGCGCGTGCGCATGGTGCAGCCGAGCGCTGCCATTTATGTGCTCGATGGGCTGCTGCCCGGAGCCGCGCCGCATTATGCCGGTTTCGATTTACGCCCATGTCTCGGCAGTTTGGCTGAGATACGGGAGTGGGCTGCGTATTGTCAGGCGGTCGGGCAGCGGTTGCGGGCGGCGGTGCATGTCGACACGGGCCTCAATCGGCTCGGCCTGCCTGCCTACGAAGTCGACCAGCTGGTCTCCGAGCGCGAGTTGTTCTCACATTTCGACATGGCTTTGGTCATGAGCCATCTTGCGTGCGCGGACGAACCGATCAACCCGATGAATGCGCGCCAGAAGGCATTGTTCGACGTGGCACGGGCCCGACTGCCCGCGGCGCCAGCGTCGCTGGCCAATTCCGGCGGCGTGTTTCTCGGGCCCGACTATCACTACGACGTGGTGCGGCCCGGCATCGCGCTGTTTGGTGGTCGTGCGCTCGAAGGCGTTGCAAATCCGATGCATTGGGTGGTGCAACTACAGGCGCGCATTCTGCAGGTGCGGACCGCGCAAGCAGGTGAACCGGTCGGCTATGGTGCGACCTACAAGACCGACCGTGAAACGAAGATCGCCACCATTGCGTGCGGCTATGCGGACGGGTTTTTGCGCGCCATCTCGCGCGTCGGGCAAACGTCCGGGGCGGTCGGTTTCATCGGACCGCATCCGGTGCCGATCATCGGCCGTGTGTCGATGGACCTGATCACCGTCGACGTTACCGCTGTTCCAGCGCATCTGGCACAGCGGGGCGGTTGGGTGGAGGTGCTCGGCGCGCGCACGACCGTCGACGATCTCACCGATCGAGCGGGCACGATCGGCTATGAGCTCCTGACCCGGCTCGGCAAACGGGTGCATCGCATTTATCGGAACGGCGACATGGTCCGGTTGGGCGACCGGTGATCGCCATCAGGACATCTTGTTCGAAATTTTGGCCCAGGTGTTGGCGAGATTGTTGCCGTAGTTGGTCATGGCGGCGATAACCACGCTGCAAACGAGAGTTGCGATGAGACCGTATTCAATCGATGTCGCGCCGCTCTGGTCGAGCCAGTAACGTTTCAGAGACTTCTTCATTGATCCGGCCTCCCGCGCCCGCCACAGACCTTAACGAGCGCCTGTTGCGATTTTACTAATGTCGAGGCGCGGCTCGTGACGAAAAGGACACCGCTTCGCATGCAACTCGCCGACACCGCCTTCGTCTTCGCCAGCCTCGGTATCGCGGCCGTCATGATGGGTTGGGCATCAACCGGACTGGTGTTGCGGCTGTTTTCGAGTGCCCGACATCGCTCGCAGCCGAATAAACGCACCATGCACGATGTGCCGACGTCGAATGTCGGCGGCATCGCCCTCGTCGCGACGCTGCTCGGGCTCGGCGTCCTGATTATTCCATCGACCCCTGAGAGCGTGGCACTCGCCGCGAGCGTCGCGGGGCTCGCGATCGTGTCGCTGACCGATCATTATCGCCCGCTCGGTCCGTTGATTCGCCTCGTCGTCCAGTCTCTCGCCGTCACCGCGATGCTGACGCTGGTGCCGAACGATGTGCGACTGGCGCCGTCGATCCCGCTCGAAGTCGAACGTGTCGCCGTCGGCATCGCCTGGCTCTGGATGATCAATCTGACCAATTTCATCGACGGGATCGATGGAATGGCGGCGTCGACAGGGATCGTTATCGCCGTGGGCTATCTCGTGGTTACGATGTGGCCGCCGACTGCGGCCGGAGATATCCGGATCCCCCAGCTGGTGGCCCTCCTGATGGCCGGTGCCTGTCTCGGCTACCTGGTCTGGAACTGGCATCCTGCGCGGATCTTCATGGGCGATTCAGGCTCAATCCCGTTGGGTTTTCTGATGGGGTGGCTGATACTCGACCTCGTTCGACTCGGATTCTGGATGTCGGCCGCCATCATCCCGGCGATCGTCGTCGCCGATGCGACCCTGACACTGCTGAAACGGCTGCTGCGCGGCGAAAAGGTGTGGCGCGCTCACAAGTCGCATTTCTATCAGCGGGCCGTGCAAGGCGGCACGTCGCCGGCGACGGTCGTCCGGCGCAAACTGATCGCCGACACGGCATTGGTCGGCTTGGCGTTGGTCGCCAAGACCGATCCCGTGCCGGCCGCGTTCGGCGCCGTCGGCGTGGTGATACTGCTGCTCGCGCACTGGTCGACCCTGGCGTCGAGCACAACCCGCTCCGAGGTGACTTGAAAATACGACGCAGTCACACTTCGACGTCGCACCACAAGCAGGCGTGGTCGGATGCAGCTTCGTATGCGGTCTTCATCTCCGGGTAGATTTCCCAAAGTGCACCGTTCTTGCCGCCCCACACACCCTTGCGCCAGATGCCTCCCTGGCTCATGCGCTCATAGAGCTTCGGCGACAGCAAAATGTAGTCGAGCTGATCGGCTGAGTGGCCGTCCTTGTAGGTCCCTGTGCGGCCGTCGCTCATGAAGCGGGGGTGGGTCGAGAAATCTTTCAGGTCGCTGTCACGCAGGAGTGGCGCTAGGGTATCGGAGGCCGCCGCGTCGTTGAGATCGCCGATGACGGCGATGTAGTCCGCGCCTTCGAGTTTCAATCTTTCGTAGACAGTACGAACGGTTTCGGCCTGCAACCACCGCCGCGCGTCCGATGCCTCTTGCGAGCCATAACCGCGACTTTTGAAATGGTTCTGCAACACCCACACGGTCGCCCCGGACGGCGTCCAGATGGCGAATTCCGGACAGTCGCGGCTGAACACCGGGTATCCCGTCGACGATTTGTCGTCGACATGGCTGCGCATCCAGCCGATTTTGTAGCCGGCGCGTGCCATCAGTCCGACATCGATGCCACGGGTGTCGTTGCCATCGACCAGCATCTTCTCGGCGTAGGCTTGGCCGCCGACAGAGGGTATCAGTTTGTCGGAAAACTGCACCAGCGCCGCCCGGCTCTCGCATTCCACCACGCCGATCACGTCGGCATTCACATCCCGCACCACCTGTGCCGAGTTGCGCGTCGCCGTTTCGTTGACGAGATCGTTCTTCATCTCGACCCAACCCGACCAATCGTTGCGACCCTGCGCCACGATTTCGGCGCCGCCGAGCGTCGATCGCTTGACCAACCGCCCGCGGTTCTGGCGCAGCGTCACATACCCGCCGCCGTCGTCCTTTTTGTCGATGTGCAATGCCGTCATCAATGCGAGCATGCGCCGCTTGTCCACCGGCGAGTAGGTCAACTCCTCGAACAAGCCGTTGATTTCGGCGAAAGCCTCGAGGATCGGCCGTCCCTCGGTCCACGAATCGAGATTGAGCGCGCGCGCCCGCGTGAAGAGATTTTCGACATTATAGGTCGCAATGCGCATCCTTGGGCCCCGATTCGTTGCCGGCCGACCGTAACGAAGCAGCGGCGGCAAACCATGCGGCGCCGACGTCGTCCACATGAATTGATGGGCAGGTCGGCTGTCGCCGCGGTCAATATCATCGTTAGACGTCGGCCAGTGGGATTTGCTAGGCATCGGGATCGTCGGTGCCAAGACACACGGGTCCTCAGCGGGGAGCCACAGGCCATGCGCGGTCGTGAACCCTATATCAGAGCCAGCGTTTTCGATGGCCTTATCCAGTTCGTCGAGACGGAACGGCTTGCGATCGACGTCGTGGCTCTGATGCAGGACTTCGGTATCGATCCCAAACCGAATTTCGGTGCCGACGCCTATATCCCGCTCGCTCCGGTCAGTCATCTGTTGGAGCGCGCCGCGGTGCTGTCGGGCCGGCCGTGCTTCGGTCTTGAATACGCGGCCCACTATCCCATCGGCGCCTCGGGCTCGCTCGGCTATCTCATGACGCATGCGCCGACCATGCGCGACGCGCTGGAAAATCTCGTCAAATATATGCCGGCCTTCACGTCGCCCATGCACATCGAGTTGCAGATCGACGAGAGCGGCGTCGGCTACATTGAATGGGTGTTCCCTCTGGAGTTCACGGCGGCGATGCCGCAATATGTCAGCTTCGCATTGGCGACTGTGATCTTTCGCCTGCGCCATATCGCCGGCCCCCAGTGGACGCCGCTGCGGGTCGATCTGATCCACCGCGAATTGCCCTGTGTCGAGCAGTATACCGCGTTGTTCGGGTCACGCGTGCGTTTCGAAGCAGCCCACAATCGCATGTGGCTCGACCCGACCACTCTGGCGATCGCGCACGCCGCGCCCGATGCCCGCATCTATCGAACGGCGCAGGTGGCCGGCGAAGGCGAATTGCAGATGCTGGCCGCCGCGCGTCCGGGGCGCCCGCCCGACATCGTGGCTCAGCTGAGACTGCATATCGAGCCCATTCTGGCCGATGGGACGCCCGAACTCGATGCCGTGGCTGTGGGGATGGGGCTCGACGCCCGCAAACTGCAATATCTGCTCGAGCTCGCGGGCACGTCGTTCTCGGGTGAACTTTCGGAAACGCGCAAGCTGCGCGCAGCTCACCTGCTGTCTGCCACCGACCAGCCGATGCGCGACATCGCAGCGGCACTCGGCTTTGCGGAGATGTCAAGTTTCACGCGCGCGTGCCGCGAAAATTGGTTTGGCATGGCGCCATCCAAATACCGCCAGCGCATACGCGCCGAAGGCGTGCCGCCGCCGAATCTGGACATGAGCCGGAACGACGACACCGGCGCGGTTTGACCGCACCGACTTGACCGCACCGACTTGACCGAACCGACTTGACCGAACCGGCGCAACCGAATCGCCGGACGATCGGTCGCTGACGGAGCACGCCTCAACCAAGGCGGTGGCGATAGTCGTCGTAGCCGAAACGGCGCACCACCGTGTAACGCCCCTTGGTATCGAGCATGCCGATGTCGGGTAGCGGTGTGCCGTTGAATGTCGTGTTCTTGACGAAGGAATATTGCATCATGTCCGTGAATATAAGTCGGTCGCCGATCGCGAGCGGCGCATCGAACGCATAGTCGCCGATGATGTCGCCGGTCATGCAGGTCTTGCCACCGAGCGTGTAAGTGTGCGGTTTTTCGCCGGGCTTACCAGCGCCGACGATGTGTGGGCGATAGGGCACTTCCAGCACGTCTGGCATGTGGGTCGATGCCGATGTGTCGAGGATGGCGAGCGGGACCTCGTTCCAGTGCAAATCGAGGACCGTCGAGACGAGATACCCTGTGTCGACGATCAGCCCCGCCCCCGGTTCGAGGATGACATCGACACCGAATTCGGCGCGGAACGCCTTGATCGCACGGATCAGCGCATCGACGTCGTAGCCGGGTTTGTTGATAAAGTGTCCGCCGCCGAAATTGACGGATTTCACGCGTCGGACATACCGGCCCAGCGTCTTGCCGACGTGTTCGATGAGGCCGACGGAGCCGTCAGCGAGGCTCTCGCAGAGCGCGTGAGTATGTAGAATATCGATGTCATCCCATGGCAGACGGTCGATCTCAGCAATCGTGGTGCCGAAACGTGAGCCGGGTGCGCACGGATCGTATAGGGCGCCGCCGAGCGTCGCGTTGGAGAATGCCGGGTTGATGCGGATGCCCACATGTTTGCCGGCGGCCTTCACGAGCGGCAAATATGTTGTGATCTGCGCGGGAGAGTTGAAATAGATGTGGTCGGCGATCTTGGTCAGCCGCTCGACTTCGCCGGGGCCGTAGGCCGGCGCATAGACGTGCACCTCTTTGCCGAAGTCTGCGCGGCCCATGATGGCCTCGTATTCGCCGGACGCCGTCGTCCCGTCGAGATGCGCGCGCATGAATGGAAAAGCTGCCGGCATGGCCCAGGCCTTGGTCGCGAGCAGTATTTTACATCCCGCCTGTTCGCGCACGCGCGCGGCCGTCGCCATGTTGGCTGCGAGCTTGTTCTGGTCGAGCACATAGGCGGGCGTCGTGATGTCGATCGGCAGGTTCATCGCGCGTCTCCTGAACGCGCTCATGTAGCGAGGGCGCACGAAAGTGCAATGGCGCGGCCATCGCCGCTCGGCATCACAGCTTGCATCGCAGATCGTCCCAAGCCGCTGACAGCATCGGGCGGGCATGGGGGGCTGCGATGGCGATCAAGCGTGCCGCGCGCGTGTCGATGTCGGTGTCGCGAATAGACGCGGTGCCGAACTCTGTCACCACATGGTCGATGTCGGCGCGCGTGATCGACACGGGTGTGCCGGGGGGATGAGTTGCGACGATGCGCGAGATCTTGCCGCCGCCGCTCGTCGCCGCGATGACGATAACGGATCGTCCGCCTGGCGACAAACGCGCGCCGCGCACATAGTCGGCAACGCCGCCGTGGCCCGATATCTGTCGGCCCGCGAGAACCTCGCCGTTGACCTGGCCGAACAGATCGATTTCCAGCGCCGAGTTGATGGCGACAAGGC